>JAAYHT010000316.1 GCA_012735285.1 Clostridiales bacterium
GACATTGACTGATGAGGAAGTAATAGAAGTTCATGATAAGATATTAATTGCGTTAAAAGAAGGGTGCAATGCAGTATTACGTGATGTGTGATTGGTATAGTATCGCAGAATTGGAGGATTATAGTTATGGCTGAACGTAACAGAGTGAATGTGAAGATCTACGGTCAGGAATTCACCATTTCTGGAGACTCGCCTAGGGATCATATAATAAAAGTTGCAGACCACGTGGATAGAAAGATGCATGAGTTGGCAGCGATTATGCCTTCATGTTCAATGAGCATGTTGGCTGTATTAACCGCTGTCAACTGTGCGGATGAATACTTTAAAAATATTAAGTTAATCGAGGATTTAAAAAGCAAGAATCAACAATTAGAAAAGGATGCTCAACATTACGTACAGCTTTGGGATGATGCGAAAAAAAGTTTTCTTCAATACAAAGAAGATGCTAAAGCTTCAATAGAAACCATGCAGGAACTCCAGCGCCAATACGACCAGAAAAAGGACCAATACGATAAATTACTTGCCGAATTTAACGAACTAAATGAAAGGCTTAATAATATTAAGAAGATTAATGAAGATCTTAAAATGACTGTAGAAAAATACGAGAAGGAAAAGGATTCTACAAGATCAGAAGTCAAAGAGTTAGAATCGAGATATAGAGATATAGAGAATAACTTTTTTGACCTGCAAATGGAAAATATTCAATTAAAAAATGAACTAAATCGTTACAAGAAAAATATTGAGCAAGATGAATGATAAATCATATAGAGTTTTAGAATACAATAAAATAAAAGAGCTTTTGCAAAATGAGGCTGCTTCTTCGATAACACGGAAAAGAATCGAGGAGCTAGTCCCTTTTTTTGATGTTTATAAAATTAAGGACTTGTTGGCAGAGACAACCGAAGCTGTTTCAGTCATCAAGATAAAAGGAACATTACCCCTGGGTAATTTTTATGACATAGAGGATTGGGCAAATTTGGCTGCTAAAGGTGCTACTTTGTCTATGAAACAGCTTTTAGAGATCCTATATAACCTTCAGGTTGCCAGAAATGCCGTAAATTATTTAACTAGCGATGACTTACCGATTAGGCTTATAAAAGATTATGCAGAAGCTATCAGCGTAAAAAAGCATCTTGAAGATGAGATTGATCGCTGCATTGTATCAGAAGATGAGATGGATGATAATGCAAGTCCAGAATTAAAGAGGATCCGTAGAGAAATACGCCTTAAAAATGAGTCTATTCGTAACAAGATAAATAGCATTATATCTTCTGCAGAGAATAGAGCCTTGTTGCAAGATGCAATAGTAACAATGAGGCAGGGAAGGTATGTCATACCTGTTAAGCAAGAGCATAAAAATAGATTTCCTGGGATAATTCATGATCAATCCTCAACGGGTGCTACTCTTTTTATTGAGCCCCAGTCAATTGTTAATTTGAACAATGAGATAAGGGAACTGGAACTTGCTGAAAAAAAGGAGGTACAGCGTATACTTGCAGAGCTTTCTGCTTTAGTTGCTGAGTGTGTAGATGAGATAATTAATAACCAAAAAATTTTAGTTGATCTAGATTTTATCTTTTCAAAAGCTAGGCTTGCCGTAAAAATGGATGCTAATGAGCCTCGAATAAATACAGAGGGCTATCTAAATATTATAGATGGGAGACATCCACTGATAGATCCTGAAAAAGTAGTACCTATAACTGTATCGATTGGCAGGGGATATGACACTCTTGTAATTACGGGTCCAAATACTGGAGGAAAGACTGTAACGCTAAAGACTGTCGGCTTATTTGTCTTGATGGCACAGTCAGGCTTGCATATACCTGCTTCTTCAGGATCTGAAATAGCAATATTTAAGCAGGTTTTTGCTGATATAGGTGATGAGCAGAGTATAGAACAAAGCCTTTCAACCTTTTCGTCGCACATGAATAACATAGTAGATATTGTAAAGTATAGTGATGAAAATACTCTTGTATTGCTGGACGAATTAGGAGCAGGTACTGACCCGACAGAAGGGGCGTCTTTAGCGATTGCAATATTAGACGAATTATATCAAAGAGGCACTAAAACCCTTGCAACCACCCATTACAATGAGCTTAAAAAGTATGCAATAGCGACTGAAGGGATTCAAAACGCCTCAATGGAGTTTGATATAGAAACACTTTCACCAACTTATAAACTAACTATTGGAACTCCGGGAAGATCAAACGCTTTTGAAATTTCAAAGAAGCTAGGCCTTCCTGATAGAATAATTGATCATGCGAAGAGCCTTTTGGAACATGAAGACATAGAGTTCGAAGAAGTTATAGCTTCAATAGAAGAAGATCGCAAGGTAGCTGAAATTGAAAGGGATGAGGCTATAGCTCTTAACCTTGAGTTAAGAAAACAAAAGGAAGAGCTTGAGAAGCAAAGGCAAAAGTTTATAGAACAAAAAAATGCGGTTATGAAAAAAGCGAGGGAAGAGGCTCGCGAAATAGTACGTGAAGCAAAGGAGTTTGCAGATCAAATACAAAAAGAACTTAGAGAGCTTGAAAAAAGCTATGATTCAACTGAAAGAAACAGAAAACTCAATAAGATACGTCACGACATTAGAAAAGAACAGGATAAGTACTCAGATAAAATTGTAATAGAGTATAGCTCAAAACCTATTAAACCCTCAGAGCTAAAACTAGGCGACCAGGTAAAAGTGCTTACTATTAATCAGATAGGCAATATAGTATCATTACCTGATGATAAAAATGAAGTACAGGTTCAAGTAGGGCTTATGAAGATCAATGTCAACTTAAATCAAATAGAAAAAATCGAAGAAAAAGAAACTCAATCAAAAAAAGGACTATCAAGGTTTGGCACTTTGTTTCAAAACAAGGTTAGGACTGTAAGCCCGACTATAAATGTTATAGGTAAAACCTTGGATGATGCTGTTATGGAAGTGGATAAATATTTAGATGATGCCTATATTGCCGGCTTAAAAGAAGTAACCATTATACATGGCAGAGGAGCTGGAATATTACGAGATGGTCTTTGCGAGATGTTTAAGACCCACAAGCATGTGACAAAATTCAGAAGTGGGAACTACAATGAAGGCGGAGATGGGGTAACAATAGTTACTTTAAAATAGAGATAGTCTAGCCCCTTCCATAAAGGAGAGATTTCGTGTATATTATAAGTGCTTGTTTATTAGGCATAAATTGTAAATACAGTGGTGGCAACAATTACTGTGAAGCTGTAAAAAATATAGCCGAAAGCCACAGTCACATTGCAGTTTGCCCTGAAGTGGCAGGAGGTCTACCTATACC
>JAAYHT010000317.1 GCA_012735285.1 Clostridiales bacterium
AATAAGCAGGATGCATTGGTAAAATTTGAAACTGCAGTGCTGCGCGGCTACGAAACATATATGACCGATAAGGAAACAACCATCAGCGTTTTAGCTGAATATTGCGGCCAAGATAAAGAATATGTGGAAGCTATCATGTATGGCCTAAAGGATACATATAAAAATGCCATGATTATCTCAATCGATCCCAATAAAAACAAAGTGGTGGATTTTTACGAAATAATGAAAGCCAACGGTGATATTGATGCAGATACACCACATAAAATGGAGGACCATGTGAATACGTCCATCTATGAAGATGCTTTGAAAATCATGATAGAACGTGGCTCCAACAAAGACATATTTACTCATTTAATGGATGAATTTAAAATAAATAACTTTTAACACTAACTAGGTATGAGCTTATGAATATAATTGATGTTTCACATTTAACTTTTTCATACAAAAAAAACAATAGCTACAATAGAGTGCTGACCGATTTAAACTTACAAATAAAAGAGGGAGAATTTGTTTGTATTATCGGTCATTCGGGCTGTGGGAAAAGCACATTGCTTAATATTTTAGCAGGACTTCTATTACCTGATAGCGGAAACCTTCTAATTGAAGGTAAAGCTTTAACTGGACCAGGAACAGAACGTGCTATTGTATTTCAACACTATTCTCTCTTTCCATGGATGACTGCATATAAAAATGTCCTGTTTGGTATACAGCAGGCCAGAAGTGAGCTGAGTAAATCAGAGGCAGGAGAATTAGCAAGGGTTTATATAAGAAAAGTTGGCTTGGAGGATAACGTGAAAAGAGTGGCTATTGCCCGCGCCCTTGCTATGGATTCCAAAATTCTGCTTCTTGATGAACCCTTCAGCGCTCTAGATGCTAAAAACAGAAATGAATTGCAGCAGCTTTTAGAATACCTGTTAGATACCAATGGTAACCGTAAAACTGTCGTCTTTGTAACACATGATATAGAAGAAGCTATTTTGCTAGCAGATCGGATACTTTTTATGCGTCAGGGTAGATTTGAGGCGGAGTTTACCGTACCCTTCAGCAGACCACGCAATCGAGAAAATACATTAAGCTCATCTGAATACAAAAAACTTAAAACCAAGCTGATAGATTTATTTTATTTTGATTCGGAGTTGGAAACAAATGAAGATTTTTAGCAAATCATTTTTCATTGCACATTTTATAATGATTGTTTTAATAATACTTGTCAACATACCTGGACAGAAGTCTGTTGAAGATTCAAAAGCACTTCTGGTAGGAATATTTATCATCGAACTAATTTATTTATACAAACTTATACTTAAAAGAAAGAATGTAGTAGCATTATCCGATATTATGATAATTGTATGGTCTATATTATTATTATGGGAAATTGCTACAACCCAGTTGAACCTGCTCCACCCGGTTTTAGTTCCCAATCCTGAAGATGTGTTCCATGTATTTGCGTCTCAATATAATATGCTGTTACTTTGTGTCGCGTCCTCTATGGAACTGTTGGTTATTGGAACCTTCTTCGGTATTGGATTGGGCCTTGGCCTAGGTTTGCCGGTTGGCTGGATACCACGTCTTCGAGAAATCTTTTATCCCATCGCTAATGTGCTAACACCTATTCCTCCTGTAGTCTATGCCCCCTATTTAATTGCGCTAATGCCAACCTTTCGCAGTGCCTCTGCTGTGGTAATTTTTTTGGGAATATTCTGGCCTACTTTCCTAAGTATCATTATTCGTGTAAACTCTATTGAGCCTCATATTTTAGATTCTGCAAAAGTGCTTAATGTAAACAATAAGACAATGATTAGAAAGATATTACTTCCATACGTAATCCCAAGTGTAATATCTGGATTAAAGGTTACAATGATAACCTCTGTTATGCTACTTACCTTCGCGGAAATGATGGGAGCTACTAGAGGAATGGGATTTTATATTATCAACTATACCCATTATGCGAACTATACCAATGTAGTGGCTGGCATCATCCTAGTAGGAATAGTGGTAACGCTTTTAAACTGGTTTATAAATATCATTCAAAATAAAGCAATTAAATGGCAATAATAAGGGAGAATGAAAAATGCAAAAAGTAAGTTTTAAATCATATGATGAAGCCACTAAATACATTACAGAAGAATGCCTTCGTATTTATAAAGAAAATGAAAACATACAATCTACAGAGTTGGGACTGCATTTACTAGATGCCCCGCCCTTAAAAATGTATTGCCCTCAACATCATTATCTGATCCCAGCAGCTATGCTAACCGCTGCATATAATGCTCAGAGCAGACCCATAGAAATGCTTCAAAATGATCTAATTGAAG
Organism: Clostridiales bacterium; assembly: GCA_012735285.1. Lineage (GTDB taxonomy): Bacteria > Bacillota > Clostridia > Peptostreptococcales > Anaerovoracaceae > JAAYHT01. The sequence continues at coordinate 2,316 of JAAYHT010000317.1, forward strand.
CGATGATGAGGGCTAAAAATGTGCTACCTGCCTTTTGTGGTTTGTATGGTAGCTGTGGCACAGCTGTGGGCCTCGGAATATATGCAAGTATTCTAACGGATACAGACCAGTACTCTGTTCATTCGTGGGCGCTTGTCAATAGGATTGTTGGGGAATGTCTATTAAAAATCTCGCAAACCGATGGCCCCAGATGCTGCAAGCGAAGTTCATATATTGCACTTCTGGTTGGGGAAAAATTTAGTAAAGAAGAATTTAAGTTGGATCTAGGCAAAACTGAGTCGATTCAGTGTACACATTATATACGAAATAAAGAGGAATGTAAGAAAAAAGAATGCCCATTTTTTCCACAAACTGAAGAAGATTAATAATAGATTAGAGGTGATAAAAGATGCTAAATAAAGATTTATGTCTAGATGATAAAAATATTAAATGTTCCTGTAAGGGCTATAACCTCGATAAATTACTTCAACCCAATATATTAATTATACTTGCAGAACAAAATATGCACGGTTACATGATCATACATGAATTGGAAAACAGAAGCATGTTTGAAGATGAAAAAGCAGATAACACTGGCATATATAGAACCCTAAAAACCCTAGAAGATAGGGGTATGGTCAGATCCGAATGGGTTATTGAAGAAGCCGGTCCAGCAAAGAAAAACTACATGATTACTGATAAGGGTCTTGAGTGCCTTAGCAATTGGATAAGTACTCTAGAGTTATATAATAAAAAGATTGATAAGATAATTAGCGATGCAAAAAAGGTATTAAAGTAATATTAATTAATAAATTTATATAACTTTTTAGCTCTAGCTTTTACAGCAGGACTCCCTTTTTCAATGGCAGTCTCCAAAATTTTAGTTGTTTTTATTAAATATTTTTCGTCGTTTTTAAAGATGTCAACCAAGGATTGTAAGGAATTAACTATAACAATCTTACTTTTACTATTCTCTATCCAGGAGACCAATTTATTAAATACAATATCTTTTTCAATATCCGATAAGTTTAGATACGAGAACATTAAAGCGACATGCCATCGAACTTCCTGCTGTTCTATTTCTGAAATTTTGTTAATGATTTCTTCTTTATAGGGAATAAGATACTCTGGATGTATCTTAGATATTTTTTCTATTGCATCAGCCGCCCTCATTCGAATAAGCGGATCATGGCTTCTAATTCCATTAAAGACTTCACCGAAAATCACAGGATCTTTAAGCACTTCCGATACAACCTCATCGGCCTTACCTATTGATCTTAAATCCCCTCCAAGAAGCTTATCCAATATGTTGTTCATAATGTGTCTCCTATTTAGCTTTGAAATGAGCTCTGACGCTGCTTGTTTATAATAACTATTGACAGAGCAACTTCAACTATTCCGATAATAAAGAGCAATATATGTATAGGAAGGACAAGGTCTGTCATAATATATTGAACTACAAGATATATTATGACAGCCCAACTAAAAACACTGCTTATGTATCCTTGATATTTTAAATCGTAGCGTAATAATAAAAATGCACTTACAATGCTGCCTATTCCAATTACTATAAATAAAAGTATACCCGGTATAAGATAATTATCAAAAGGCGTACCTTTTAATAGGTCAACTGTTATGCCAAATGGCTCTTCAGGAGAAATGATCGCGGCTAAACCTCCAACTATAGCGCATGCCCCAACGAAAAGATTTAGAGCAGCCAAAACTCGATTCACAGTCTTCATTTTATCCCCCTCCATCTTATAATAAATCCTCAAACTCTCGCTACTACTTCCACCCTATTTTTGCCTTTTTCTTTGGCTAAATATAGGGCTTTATCCACAGATGAATAGTAATCCTCTATATTTTTATTCCCCTTTTCATTCATTAAACAAACACCAAAACTAGAAGTAATCTGTAATGTGATTAAGTCAATAATAAATCTTTTTTCCATAATCTTTTTTCTTAATCTTTCAGCAAGTGCATAACCCTCTTTTAAAGAAGTATTGGGCGAGACAATAATAAATTCATCTCCCCCAAACCTGCAAACAGTATCCGATTCCCTAACATTATTTTTCAAAAATCTGCTAATTGTTTTAGTAAAATATCACCTACTGGATGACCGTATGTGTCATTAATTTTTTTAAAATTATCTATATCTAAAATTATTAGAACTGTTTCATGACTATCAGACCTAATTGAAGATAGTTCTTGCTTGATTAACTTGTCAAACAGGTGTCGATTAGGGATTTCAGTAAGCGAGTCAAAATAGGCTAAATGCTCTAATTGTTTTTGTTGGATTTCTATGCGCCTTTTTTGGGTTATATTTGTAAAGTTATAATACCATATAATTATACTAAGTAAATAACCAATTCCTACAGCAGTAATTCCATTTACTCTGTTGGAAAGCAGTACCTGTTGATTGGTTATTGTTATAGCAATTAAATTATAATATGCCATATAAGTAGCAATATAGATTATTAAAGAAATTGCCGGCCTAATTATAAAAACTGCTCCGACTATAATACAAGTTAACAATAATGGCGTTATATTTGTAGTCACCAGCTGATCAATTGTGACAAGGACAATACCAGAAACCATAATAACTATAACAATAGCATATTGCATTATGTACATAGTGCTATTCGGTTCTTTTCTTTTCCTCAATCTATTGCTCATTAAGAAGAATACAACCATGATAATCAAGAGAATAAAATGTGTGATAATAATTCCTTGGCTCCATGTCTTTAATACTTCAGTTTCATGGGATTTATTCAGTGAGAATAACAATATATCAATTATACGCAAGGGTATAGCTACCATTGATAAATAATAAATTCTGCGAATATTAATTAGTACACACTCGTCTAAAACACTATTATTATCATGGTATATTTTTAATATCTTTTTCCTAATCCCCTCAAATGACCATGAGTTATCCTGGTTGTTCTTCATCTGTTTCTGCATTTTTAACTAACTCTCTATTCTATATTTTGCAAACACCTAACCTTTTAACATATTGTACCATAATCTAACAGTAAAATAGTTACAAAGATTGGTACATTGAACCGGACTATAAAAACAGCCTCTTCCTTCTCCAACCTCCATATCTGTAATATAAATATGCAACAATGCTACTTATCACAAAGCTGCTCCCCATTCCAAGAGCAATGCCTGAATCTCCTAAAACCGAAGAAAAAATAAAGGTTAATGGATAGCGAAGAGCCCAGAAAGAAATAATGTTTAGCGCTAAAACTTGATACATTGCTCCTGAAGCTCTAACAGTCCCGTTTAGTATAAAATTTATACCCAAAAAAGGATAGAAAAAAGCGATCGTTTGTAAATATTTTTTACCAAAATTAAGAGAACTGGGCTCTTGAATGAATAGTCTAAGCGATTGTTCAGCAAAAATAAAAATTAATAGTGCTATCAAAAACATAATAAGTAAATTATAAATCAAAGCATATTTGTCAATTCTATAAACCCTATCCCATCTATTTACTCCAATATTCTGCCCAGCCATACTATTAACGGCTGTTCCTAATGCTTGAGCTGGTAACATAATGATACTATCTAAGCGCTGAGCAGCACTAAAACCAGCTACCACATACGCACCAAAAGAGTTTACAACGCTCATTATTGCAGCAATGCCAGCAGAAATTACCGACATTTGTAGACCTGATGGTATTCCTAATTTCAATATTAGCAAAATTTCTTCCTTAGCAGGTAGTGAAGGTATTGAAAAGGGTGCCAATTTTCTTTTTAGCACAAAATACAATCCCGCTATAAAAGATAATCCCTGCGCAATAATTGTTGCTAAAGCTGCTCCATAAACTCCAAGGTTAAAATAGGCTATAAATATAGGGTCTAAAATAGCGTTTAAAACAACTGCGGCTGATACTATTTTTAACGGAGTTTTACTATCTCCAAGGGCCCGCATAACAGTACCAATAAAATTATAGCCAATTAAAAACACAACTCCTAAGCTGTTTATTTGCAAATATATTTTAGATTGATTAATCATAGAGGTCGGAGTGTTAAGGATCTTTAATACTGTTTCAGCAAAGAAAAAACCTAATATAGTTGCTATTAAGGCTAAAATTGCGAGTAACACTACGAAAGCATTTAAATACCTAGTTAATCCCACCTCATCTTGCATGCCCTTTTGTTGCGATAAAATTGTCAGGGTAGCATTGTTAATACCTATAATAAAAGATAAAGCAACAAAGATAACTGTACTGGCTACAGCCACAGCCCCTAAGGCATTTGCTCCTATTAAGTTCCCAATCCATAAACTATCTACAAATTGATAAGATACTTGAAGTAGATTAGTAAGCATTATCGGTATAGAAAACGAAACTAGCTGCTTCCATATATTCCCCTTAG
>JAAYHT010000318.1 GCA_012735285.1 Clostridiales bacterium
AACGGCCGTGTTATTTGGGGTAGTGACTACTGTATTTGCTATTTTTATAGGCGGAGTTGTGAATAATATTGGGATGCTATTTATGTGAGGTTAAAGATGTTCATAACTAACGTAACAAAGAAGATTGAAATGTGGGCAACAAGAAATATGTTGCTCTTTAAATTTATATCTAAAACTTACAATTCAATAATAGCCAAGGAAGCAGTATTAGCTAGGTTAAACAGCGATCACAATATCTTGTTTATAGGGGGAGGGGCCTGCCCTTTCTCAGCAATAGCCTTGCAAAAGCTTAGCAATGCAAAAGTAACAGTAGTAGATAACGATAGAAATTGTGTAATAGAGGCTAGAAAATTAGCAGCTAGGCTAGGCCTGGATCAAAGCAAGTTTGAGGTAATCGAGGCTTCCGGAGAAGAATTTGATGCCTCGGGCTATAAGATCATACATCTAGCTTTACAGCTTAGTTCCAAAGACAAGGTTTTGAAGAGAATAAAAGAGACCATGGACAGGGACGCCAAGATACTATACAGGCTTCCAAAGAAGGGAACAAAGTGTTTATATGATAATTGCAGTATGCTTACATACAGCAAACAGATTCTACATCGTTCCTTTTTAACTAACATAAGATCGACAGTCTTACTGGATTAGGTGAAGATATGAAGAAGTTCTTTTATGGGCTATTTGCCATATTAACCATATATTTAATATTTACGATAGACTTTACTAAGCTTTTCGAAGCTCTATCGAAGATACCGCTAGAGATCACCATTTTATTGATTCTACTGCAAGTTGTTACACATCTTTTGATAGGCTTGCAGTGGAAAGACATACTCAAATCTAATGGTGTGGATATAACTTTGCTTAAGATGCTTTTTATTAACATAAAAGGTTCAATTATTGAAGGGGTAACTCCCGGAGTAAAGATAGGATCGGAGGCATATAAGGCATTGGCCATAAAAGAACATGCAGGTAATAAGACATCTGAAAGCGCCTCTTATGTTGTACTACAGAAATTATATAGCATGACAGGTTTTGTTTTCTTCTCAATTATTAGTGGGCTTTATGTCATAGCTTCTATAGATAATATTAATCTAGTTGTAACGATCGCATATATTTTATTAGGTTTAGCAGTTTTGCTTTTGACTCTAATGGCAATATTTAGACCTGAAAATGTTGCCTCGCTTATTATAGGAAAAAGCAAAGTAGCAATAAAATTAAGGGATTTTTTAGAGCTCTATAGCAAGAGTGCCAATAACATAAGTAAAAGGAAATCAAAGGTTGCCTACCAGCTGGTTTTGTCATTTTTAATATGGTTTCTGTTTCCTATGAAGATGTACATTTTACTAGATTGTTTCAGCCAGCCTCATATAATAGCAGCTTTGGCAATAACCTTTATATCCTACTCCGCAGGCAATATCCCCATATTGCCAGGAGGTTTAGGAAGCTTTGAGGCTACAATGACAGCATTGATTTCGCTATTAACCAGCTTAAGTCTGGTTGAAGGGCTTGCAGTAACAGTAATATTTAGATTTATCACCTTTTGGTTAGTCATTGCTTTGGGAGGACTAATTGTATCGTTAGTGAAGATAAGGGAGTTTTGTATTAAGACAAGGTGGTTAAAATATGAAAGATAAGTTGAATCTATCCATACCAAACATATTGACCCTTTCTAACGCTTTTTGCGGAACTATGGCAATATTACTACTTTTTTCCGACATAAATGACAGGTTTACTATTGCCGTAATACTGATATTATTAGGCGGAATCTTCGATTTATTTGACGGTAAAATAGCTAGAAAACTGAATATGAAAAGCAGCCTGGGAGAGCAACTTGATTCTTTGAGTGATTTAATAACCTTCGGCGTGGCACCAGTAGCTTTATATGCAAATAGCGGCTTGATAAATATCGGCCTACCTTCTTACATAGTATTATCTGGCTATGTGCTAAGCGGCGTATACCGCCTTGCAAGACATAATGTATTAAAAGACGAGAAAGGTTTCAAAGGATGCCCCATTACCGTCAGCGGTGTTGTACTATCCTTGATGTTTTTAGTGATTACAAATAGTAGAATCTACATAGAAGATTATACTTTCTATGTGCTGAATCTCTTTATGCTACTAGCCATATTTATGGTAAGCAGAGTAAAGATTAAAAGGTTTATTTAAGTTTTCCGAAAGTCCCCTATTGAATCAAAGATTCAGAAGGGGACTTTGTGTTTATCTAGTTATAGTTGCCTATAGCCATCCAAAAAGTCTCTGAGCCTTTCTACAGCAATTTTCAGATCTTCAACCTTGGGTAGGTAAACTATTCTAAAGTGGTCAGGTTCTATCCAGTGAAAACCTCTACCATGTACTAATAGAACATGCTTTTGGTGGAGGAAGTCTAATACAAATTTTTCATCATCGGTAATATTGAACTTCTTTGTATCGATTTTAGGGAAGACATATAATGCGGCTTTGGGCTTAACTACACTTATTCCCGGTATATCGTTTAAAGCTTTAGTTATATATTCCCGCTGTTCGAAAAGACGTCCCCCAGGGAGTAATTGTTGATCATTTTCCTTATTCGAAGTTAAAGCAGCCCTTATTATATACTGAGAAGGCACATTGGAACAAAGCCTCATAGAAGACAGCATGTTGAGTCCTTCAATATAGCCCTTGGCGCTTTTCTTATCACCGCTTAATACCATCCAACCGCATCTGAATCCTGCAACCTTATGGGATTTTGACAGCCCATTCATGGTTACAACGAAAAGGTCAGGAGCAAAGGATGCTATTGAGGTATGCTGGAGTCCATCCATAACTAAGCGGTCATAGATCTCATCGGCAAATATTACTAAGTTGTGTTTTCTTGCAAGTTCTGTGATTTCTAACAGTACTTCCTCAGGATAGAGAGCACCTGTGGGATTGTTGGGATTTATAATTACAATTCCCTTGGTCCTACTGGTTATTTTCCTTTTCATATCATCTATGTCGGGATTCCAGTCAGCCTGCTCATCGCAGATATAGTGGACGGCTTTACCTCCGGAGAGGGTAACAGCTGCTGTCCATAAGGGATAGTCAGGAGCAGGTACTAAAATCTCATCCCCATCATTTAGTAAAGCTTGCATTGCCATCATTATGAGCTCGCTTACTCCGTTGCCCGTATATACATCGTCAATAGTAACATCTGGGATGTTTTTTAACTTTGAATATTCCACTACTGCTTCTCTAGCTGACTCGATACCCTTAGAAACTGAATAGCCTTCTGCCTTGTTAAGATTGTCAGCCATCTCCTTTAGTATTTCTGCTGGAGCCCTAAATCCAAATGGCGCAGGGTTACCAATATTTAGCTCCATGATATCAATATTTTGTTTCTTTAGTCTTTCCGCCTCCTCTAATACAGGACCCCTTACATCGTAACAAACATGGTCTAATTTTCTTGACTTATTGAACATAACATAATCCCCCTTGTCTATAATAAAAAAAGTCCTAAGCTGCTTATAACAACTTAGGACGAATTGTAAATCCGTGTTACCACCTAAATTCAGAGTTACCTCTGCACTCAGCCGGTTCGATTAATATTAAACCGCTCCGCTATAACGGGCGAGATCCCGTTGAAGCCTACTCGATGGATATCTTTCGGTTCAAGGCTCAGAAAGGGCTTCTCTGTTTTCTTCAGGAAGATTCGCACCGACCATCTACTCTCTGGACTTCCAAAAACAGATACTCTTTTTCTTCACAGCCTTTAAATATTAAATTTGAGGATTAATATATCACATGTAGTTTACTGAGTCAATTAAAATTAAAACTTTTTTGTTGTAAAACAGTAATTATTGTAATAAAATCAAGTTTGTATTGATTATAAATTTAAGGATGAAATCACGATGATAACTAGAGATATTGTATTCGAGAACTACCCTGAGATTTTAATACTTATGGATATGGACTACTTTGTTGTTGATTACAATAAAGCGGCTGGGGATTTTTTTCGCAAACAGAATGTCATTCTTAAACATGCACATATAGATCAAATTTTTGCTTGCAGGGATGATATAAAGCAGGCGCTTAAGCAAAGTGCTGAATTTAAAATTGATGATAAGATATATGAGGTTACTACAGATATTATAACCGTTAACAAACAGAATGTGGGTATGCTAATAATTATTCACGATGTGACGGAAGAAAGAAAAACCCATGAAACCTTGTTTAAACTGGCAACTATAGATGATCTTAGTGGGCTCTATAACAGAAGGCACTTTCTAAAGCTGGCTAGAAAGGAATTCAAATCAGCCTACTCTAATGATAAAATGTTTACCCTTCTGATTATAGATATAGATTCCTTTAAAACGGTAAATGATACTTTAGGTCATGCCGCAGGAGATATTGTAATATCTGAGTTTGGTAAATTTATAAAAAGTTTTTTCAGAAAAGATGACGTCCTAGGCCGCTTAGGAGGAGAGGAATTTATCGTACTTTTGAGAAATACTGATATGGCAAAGGCATGGAAAATTGCAAATAATTTCGCAAAATCTGTGTCGGATTTGAATATTAAATATGAGGGCAAACAAATAAGTTTGACAGTCAGTATTGGACTTGCTGGATTTAACAAGGAGCTTGAGGATGTTAATCAACTTATAATACAAGCTGATAAAGCAATGTATAGATCAAAAGTGGATGGAGGAAACAAAGCTACAGATTATGGGGACAGTATAATATAAAAAAATACAATATACTATAGATTGTTATATGATATGAGATAATACATTTGTGTCAAAAAAGTATAAAAAAAGAAA
>JAAYHT010000319.1 GCA_012735285.1 Clostridiales bacterium
GATTTTGGTAAAAAAAGTTTGACTTTATGAAATTTAACGCTTTCTACATGAAGATATTCATAATTGAAACAATGATAAATGTATAGATAAATTTCAATAAAATCCCTATCCATCCTGCAACAATAACTTCTCCTTTTCTAATTTTATTATTAGATTCAGTGCTCCAAATAACAGGTAATTGACCCACTAATGATACAAATGGCAAACCCGACAGAGCTAATAATGTACTACCCACAACTATCCTAGGATCAAAGTTTGCGAATGTTTCAGATAGGTTGGCCACAGCCAGGGTGGGTGAAATAAATATAATTTGAACACCTAGGTCTGGATCTATCCATAAATGATCGCATATAAATCCAAAGAAATCCATTATGTATTTCCAAGCTCCTAAGTATTCTAAAGCGCCTATAAAAGCAAATACTGCTGCTACTGAAGGAAGAACTAATAGATATGCCAGCTGAACTCCTTCTCTTGCGGAATCAAATACAGTGGATAATGGGTCTGTATCTGTTATGAAACAAGGTAGTGATTCAAGTGGAATGTAACTTGCGTCCCTCCAAATTGTATTCCGTAAAATAATAGGAGTAATAAGCAACGGAAGTATAATTCCAGCAACCAGTATTAATAGCACGTTCACCCCTGCTCCAGCGATACATAATATTGCGAGCATCAAGGTAGAGAAATTGTTAGGTGCTTGAACCATTGTAGCTACAGCTATTTTCAATTCATCTCGTGATGCGCCGCCCTTTAGTAGTGTACCTACTGTAATCTTACTCATAGCCTGTTGGTCACCAATAATGTTGTATATTGCAGGTATTATAAGTGTCGGGTTGACTCTCATTAATTTAGTAGCAGGAAGAAAAATACGAACAAGAGCGTCAGAAAACCCCAAACGTTCAAGTATTCTTCCAACTAGACACCCAACAATTATTGCCATACCCACAGTTCCTGTTAGGAACAAAGGAACGATGCCCATTACACGATCCAACATTGCATCAAATAGTCCAGCTGTCTGTGTAGGTATTAATCCAATACCGAGGGCAAATATTATTACTAGGGCAAATCCTACTTTTATCATGTGTGGCATTTTTCTTTTATTATTTGTATCAGCAATTAGTTGTTGCTCCTTGTTTGAGTTATTATCCATATTGCTACCTCCCGTAAATACCTTAATGGAAATATCAACCTTTAAAACTTAAAACTAATTTTATCTTTTTGAAGTGTGACCCAACGTATTTCAGTATATTCCTCTATTGCTTCTATCCCGTTTCTTCCCCACCCGCTATCTTTCATGCCTCCGAAAGGTACATGAGATTCATCATGCACTGTAGCTCCGTTGATATGTGTGCATCCAAATTCAAGTTTTTCAGCCAACTCAATGCCTTTGTTTACATTAGCAGTAATAATTCCAGCCGAAAGTCCATAATCGCAATTATTTGCAAGGCGCAATGCTTCTTCAGCATTGTCAGCAACTATAATAGATGCAACTGGGCCAAAAGTTTCTTCGTAAAATATGTCCATATCTTCTGTAACTCCAGTTAATACGGTAGGATAAAAAACTAGCCCCTTGTAGTCGCCTCCATATATTAATTTGGCTCCTTGTTCAATCGCTCTTTCTATTTCCAGCAATAACTTGTTTCTCTGGTTCTCATTTATTAAAGGGCCAACTATTATATCGTTTGAACGAGGATCCCCCGCTTTTAAAGTCTTAACTTTACGTATGAATTCTTCAGTGAATTTTTCTGCTATTTCTTTTTCAACTATAATACGCTTTGTACTCATACATACTTGACCCTGGTGCAAATACCATCCAAACACAGCTGCATTTACCGCATACTCTATGTCCGCATCCTTTAATACAATAAGTGGAGAACTGCAACCTAGTTCTAAGGTAACCTTTTTTAAATAATTGCCTGCCTTCTCAGCAAGAATTCTACCTACCTCTGTAGAACCAGTAAAAGTAATTCTGCGTACCCTCTTATCTTTAACAAACACATCACCTATTTCAGAGCTTTTTCCTGGGCCATTAGTTACTACATTAAGTACACCTTTGGGTAAACCTGCTTGTTCAAAAATTTGCGCTAAAATAAGCCCTCCGGATACTGCAGATTCAGTGGAAGGCTTCAATACGACGGTATTACCA
>JAAYHT010000320.1 GCA_012735285.1 Clostridiales bacterium
GGTTAAAGCATTTAATAGATATAAAACAAGGTATAACAATATTGCAAGGAAAGTATTAAACTTTAAAACACCAAATGAGGTTGTTGAAGAATATTTCTCTAAAAACTCAGCTTAGGATGTTATTGTTAATGACAGTTTAATTAAGAAAAACAACCAAACATTTTTAAAGAATGTTTTTCAGAGGTCTTTGTCACAAATGATTGACTACTCTAGAAATCTTTTAGAAATATATAAAAATAGATATTGACATGATAAAATATAAGTGATTATTTATTATGTTGAAAGTCGAAAATAAATACATAGAAAAGGGGTAATTATGAACTTTATTGACTGGCAATGTAGTGAATTATATGGAGGTAGGCAGAAATTCTGCATTGATCCGATATTTATTTTACATTTCCCTATTTTCTTTCATATTAGACCTTCCGAAATGGAAGGTTTTTTGTTTGCATAGAAAGGAGTTAAAACTGTGTTAAAAGGTAGAAATTTGATTGAACCAATGGATCTATCCGTCGAGGAACTAGATGAAATATTTGACCTTGCGGAGGAGATTATTAAAAAGCCTTCAGAATATAGTAACATTTGTGCAGGGAATCTACTAGCCACTTTGTTCTTTGAGCCTAGCACCAGAACTAGATTCAGCTTTGAGGCTGCCATGCTAAAGTTAGGGGGCAAGGTAATCGGATTTTCAGAGCCCACATCAAGCTCTATCGCCAAGGGTGAGAGTATAGCAGATACGGTAAGGACGGTATCATGTTATGCAGATATTATTGTTATGAGACATCCCAAGGAAGGTGCACCTAGGATAGGGGCCATGGTATCCGAAGTCCCAATTATAAACGCGGGTGACGGAGGGCACCAGCATCCCACACAGACTCTAACCGACCTGCTTACGATTCGAGCTTTAAAAGGTGGCTTTTCTAACCTTACTATCGGACTATGCGGTGACCTGAAGTTCGGTCGCACTGTACACTCTTTGATGAAGGCCTTGTCAAGATATGAAAACATAACTTTCATACTTATATCTCCTAAAGAGCTAGTTATCCCTGACTATGTGAGAAAAGAGGTCTTGAATAAAAACGGCGTCAAATATGAGGAAGTAAGGAAGATAGAAGAAGTTATCCACAAACTAGATATCCTCTATATGACAAGGGTGCAGAAGGAAAGGTTCTTCAACGAGGAGGACTATGTAAGGTTGAAGGATCACTACATATTGGATAATGAGAAGATGTCCCTTGCAAGGGAAGATATGATAGTAATGCATCCACTGCCAAGGGTAAACGAGATAGCTGTTGAGGTGGATAATGATCCAAGGGCAGTATATTTCAAACAGGCTAAGTATGGAATGTATGTAAGGATGGCTTTGATAATAAAATTGTTGGGATTAAGGTAAAAGAAAGTAGGTGATAATATGTTGGTAATAAACAGCATTGAGAAGGGGATAGTGATTGACCATATAACAGCCGGGTTAGGTGCAAAAATACTAAACTATTTAGACATTGATACTTCGGAGCATATGATTGCCTTTATCATGAACGCTCCCAGCAAGAAGTATGGGCGTAAGGATATGATTAAGATAAATGATGTAACAGATATAGATTTAAGCGACCTTGGACTTATAGACCCAAAGGCAACCGTAAATATTATAGAGGGTCACAAGGTTGTAAAGAAAATAAGGCTTGAAATCCCCGAAAGAGTGGTAGATGTAATAAGGTGCAAGAATCCAAGATGCGTCACTTCAATCGAACCCAATGCTCCCCATGTCTTCGTTTTAATAGATAAGGAAGAAAGGGAGTATAAATGCGAATACTGTGATGATATCGTATCTATGAAAGGGGATTGGCAGAATGAAATTATGCGTAAGGAATGGTTACGTAATAAGTCCAGAAAATAAGCTGGAAGGCATATATGATATCTATATTGAGAAGGGGAAAATATCTGAGATTAGGGAAGCCGGTGAAATTCTTCCTGATATAGAATATATTGATGCAACTGATAAGCTGGTGGTACCCGGGCTCATAGATCTACATGTACATTTCAGAGACCCTGGGTACACCTACAAAGAGGATATAATAAGTGGGTGTCAAGCTGCGGCAAGGGGCGGATTTACTACCGTATGCTGTATGCCCAATACTGATCCTGTCACAGATAATCCTAAAACGGTACTTTATATAGACCAAAAAGCATATGGTATAAACCTTTTACCAGTTGCATCGATTACTAAAGGGCAAGAAGGTAAAGAGCTAGTTGATATCGAAGAATTAATTGCTCTTTCCACTAGGTCCCATCAATTGGCAGATAGGGGTATAGCAGCTATAAGTGAGGATGGTAAAACTGTTGCTGATACAAGACTTATGAGGATGGCCATGGAAAGGGCTAAAGCTTTTAAGCTCCCCGTCTTTTCCCACTGCGAAGATCAAAATCTTACAGGAGGTTCGATCCGCCTTGGTGAGAGATCAAAGGAGCTGGGAATTGAAGGAATACCTAAGGAGACTGAAGCTATCGTTGTTGCAAGGGATATCCTCTTAGCCAAACAAACTGGATGCAAGCTGCATCTATGTCATATCAGTACAAAGGAAAGTGTTGATTTAATAAGGATGGCAAAGGATTACGGATTGGATGTTACAGCTGAGACTGCTCCCCACTATTTCACCCTGATTGATAAGGATGTGGAAAATGGGCTTAGGAAGATGAACCCACCCTTGGGAGACCAGGAGGATTTGATGGCTATAAGAGAAGCATTGAAAGATGGTACAATCGATGCAATAGCTACAGATCATGCACCCCATCATGAAAGTGAGAAGATGGTGGATATCGAGAAAGCCGCTTTCGGTGTGGTCGGGCTTGAAACAAGCTTTGCAGTAAGTTATACCAAGCTTGTTAAAGAAGGTATACTTACACCAATGGAACTAATAGATAGGATGAGCACAAGACCTGCCAAAATCCTTGGAATTGACAGGGGAGTTATTGATGTGGGAAAGGTTGCTGATCTAACGGTTATAGATATTAAGGATGAATATAGGATTGATTCTAATGATTTTGTATCCAAGGGCAGGAATACACCCTTTGAAGGTATGAAAGTATTCGGCAAAGTAGTTTGCACGCTGGTAGAAGGAAAGGTGATTTACCATGATAGATCTTTTGATTGATAAGATAAAGGAGAAGCAGAATCCTACAGTGGTAGGACTGGATCCTACCTATGAGATGATTCCTTTTTATATAAAAAAGGAGATGCTGGAGCGTTACGGCAAAACTCCAAGGGCTGTAGCAGAAATGTTCTTGGAGTTTAATAAAAAAATAATAGACAGTGTCTATGATCTTGTTCCTGCAGTAAAACCTCAGATTGCCATGTATGAGCAATATGGCCTAGAAGGGATAAGGGCCTATTTATTGACAATAGAGTATGCCAAGGAGAAAGGACTTGTTGTAATAGGTGACATTAAACGGGGAGATATATCTTCAACGGCCAAGGCCTATGCCTCCCATATAGGCGGGGTTGAGATTGAAGGAGAATATTATGATCTTTGGAAAGAGGATGGGGTTACAGTAAATCCATATCTTGGAACAGATGGAATAGAACCATTTTTAAAATATTGCAAGGAAAGGGATAAGGGAATATTCGTCCTTGTTAAAACTAGCAACCCCAGCAGTAAAGAACTCCAAGACCGCCTTATAGATGGAGAGCCATTATATATTCATGTAGCCGAACTAGTAAAGCGCTGGGGAGAGGATTTAATAGGAAAGTATGGCTATAGCAAAGTTGGAGCAGTAGTAGGAGCAACCCAGGTTAAAGAGGGAGAGGCCTTAAGAAAACGGATGCCCAATACCTTTTTCCTGGTTCCTGGATATGGGGCTCAGGGAGGAAAAGGAGAGGACCTCAAAGGATATTTTGATAAAAATGGTTTGGGGATAATAGTGAATTCTTCTAGAGGAATAATAGCTGCTTACAAAAATGATGATGAATTTGCAGATGAGAAAGAAGTAGGTCCTGAATTTGCTAAGGCCTCAAGAAAGGCCGTACTTATTATGAGAGAAGATTTGCAAAAGGTTATGTAGGGTGGATGTAATGGAGAAGAAGATAGAGACGGTAAAAATATTAGAGAATAAATGTATAGCTGAAGATGTTTGGAAGATGGCTTTAGCATATCCCTTTGATGCTAAGCCTGGGCAGTTTGTAAATGTCTACTTAAACAACAAGGACAAGCTGCTTCCAAGGCCCATCAGCGTTTGCAGAAAAGAAGGAGATATCCTCACTCTTGTTTACGGTGTTGTAGGTAAGGGAACAGAGGAGCTTTCAAGCTATGAAAAAGGATGTAAGATAAGAGTATCTACACCTTTGGGAAAGGGCTTTTATATAGATCAATTAGAGAGCGGAAAGTCTGCTATACTGATAGGCGGGGGAATTGGAATTCCACCCCTTTTAGAGCTTTGTCATGCACTAGTTGAAAAGGGCCTTAAAGTAGAAGCGGTACTGGGCTTTAGAAAGCAGCCTTTTTTAATAGATGACTTTCCCTGCAAAGTACATCTTGCAACTGATGAGGGAACAGTTGGATTCCATGGCAATGTGTTGGATCTAATAAAAACCAAAGGTTTAAATTCCGATTGTTATTTCGCCTGCGGCCATAAAGCCATGCTCAAGGCAGTATCTGAATACCTTCCTGATGTGCAGGTTTCTATAGAAGAGCGAATGGGCTGCGGTTATGGAGCCTGTTTAGGCTGTGTATGTAAGATTAAAGAGACTGATGAGATAACAAGGAAGAAAGTCTGTCAAGATGGACCTGTATTTTGGGGAAGGGATGTTGTTTGGGATGAATAGTTTAGATATGAGTGTAAATATAGCTGGAGTTAAGTGGAAGAACCCTATTACTACCGCGTCAGGGACTTTCTCAGCAAGAGAAAGCGGTGAGTTTTATGACTTAAGTGAACTTGGAGCTTTGACGACAAAGGGAGTATCCTATGAGGAGTGGGAGGGAAACGCTACTCCCAGAATAGCTGAGACCTACGGAGGAATGTTAAACTCAATAGGTTTGCAGAATAAAGGGGTTGAACACTTTATTAAAGAAGAGCTCCCTGTTCTAAAAAGATATGGTGTTCCAATTATTGTAAATGTGGTAGGGAAGACTGTAGAAGAATACTGCAGGGTTGTAGAGAGACTTTCTGAGACTGATATAGATATGATTGAGTTAAATATATCCTGTCCTAATATAAAAGAAGGCGGAATTAGCTTTGGGACAGATCCCAAGATGGCCTTTTCACTGGTCGAGAGGGTAAGAAAGAGTACCAGAAAAGCCCTTATTGTTAAACTCTCTCCAAATGTTACTGACATTACCCAAATCGCCCGTTCAGTAGAAGCTGCAGGTGCCGACTGCCTGTCGCTTATAAACACCCTCCTAGGAATGAGAATAGATGTTCATAAAAGAAAGCCTGTTTTGGCAAATAGGGTAGGAGGTTTGTCAGGACCCGCTATAAAGCCTGTAGCCCTTCGCATGGTGTATGAGGTAAGGCGTTCTGTGGATCTTCCCATAATTGGAATAGGTGGCATAATGACGGGGGAAGATGCGGTTGAGTTTCTGATGGCAGGGGCAAATGCGGTTGCAGTAGGAACAGCATCTCTGGTTGATCCTACGGCTCCTTTTAGGATTAAAAATGAACTAAAACAATTTATGTTAGAATATAATTATAGGTCTATTAAAGAGATTGAGCTTTTGGAGGAATAAGATGGGTTATAAAAGGGAATTTATAGATTTCATGCTTGAGGCTGGAGTTTTAAGTTTTGGAGACTTCATTACAAAGAGCGGAAGGAAGTCCCCATATTTCATAAACACAGGAAACTACAAAAAAGGATCCCATGCCTTAAAACTTGGAAGGTTTTATGCCGAATGCATAATGGAGAATATAAGATCAGGTAAAATACCTGAAGATATTTCTGTCCTCTTTGGGCCTGCCTATAAGGGTATACCCTTATCTGTAGCCACGACAATAGTATTTGCAAATGATTATGGCAAAGACCTAAACTATTGTTTCAATAGAAAGGAAGTAAAGGATCATGGCGAAGGGGGCTCGATGGTGGGCTATAAGCTTTCGGATGGTGACAAACTACTTATAATCGAAGATGTTATAACAGCAGGAACTGCAGTTAGGGAATGTATACCAATACTAAAGGCTGCCGCTGATGTTGAAATATGCGGACTTGTGGTATCTGTAGATAGAATGGAGAAGGGTAAGGGCAGCCTTTCTGCCAAACAGGAGCTCTATGAAGAGTTTGGGATCCCCACCTTTTCGATTGTAAATATTGTTGAGATTTTAGAAATATTAAAAGATACATTGGATGATAATATAAAGAAAAGGATGGAAGACTACATGGAGAACTACTGTGTACTATAATACAATCAGGGACTTTTGTCCCTGATTGTTATCGGCCATAATCTAATCCATCGATAGAAATTCGCTCAAATATTAACATCTTTTCGTAATTAAGGGTTACGGTATCCTTTGCAAAGCGTATACCTGGTTGTACGTAGATATTGAAGCCGTCCACCTCATAATGCTTAAAGGTATCCTTGCCAGGCGCTTCTGATAGTTTTGCTGAAACTTCAGCATAGGTACCCGTTCAACATGTACGAACTTTAGAGCTTATGATAATATTTTCATAGCCTTTATTTTGCATATGTTTTTTTAAGGGCTCGGTTAAGACGAATTTCATATATGTCACCTCCAATATTTATGAGCTCAGTTTCCTATTATATACCCATATATAAATCTGATACACAAAAGATAGGATATTAACATGGACTTGAAACGACATTACCATACTAGCCCTCCCATATTTGACGGGAAATCAATGGTATTGATATTAGGCACCTTTCCTTCTGTTAGATCCAGGGAAGCCAACTTTTTTTACCATCACCCGCAGAATCGCTTCTGGAAGGTAATCGCTAAACTTACGGGAAGTGCTGAGCCTAAAACCATAGAACAAAAAAGAAAACTACTATTGGATAATAGGATAGCTGTTTGGGATGTGGTGCACAGCTGCAGGCTGAAAGCTTCAAGCGATAGCAGCATAAGGGATGTGGTGCCCAATGATCTAAGTGTGATATTAGATCATGCCCCTATTGAAAAGATCTTTGCAAATGGGAATAAGGCCTATGAACTATACATGAGATATTCCTTTGAAAAGACAAAACGGCCGATTACTAGGCTTCCGTCTACAAGTCCTGCAAATGCCAGATGGTCCCTTGAAAGACTTTTGGAGGATTGGAAGGTGGTATTGGCACCTGACACCTATAACTGACTATTGGAATACAATATTACATTCAGAACATTATTAGGCGGGTGATAGTTTTGTATAAAATAGTAGTTATAGGTGGTGGCTGGTCGGGCTGCGCAGCAGCTTTGGCAGCAAAAAAGGCTGGAGCAGATGTGACCTTGCTGGAGAAGACCGACATGTTGCTGGGATTGGGTAATGTGGGCGGTATTATGCGCAATAACGGCAGGTTTACTGCAGCCGAGGAAAACATTGCACTAGGTGCCGATGAGCTGTTCGCCATTACCGACAAGTGCGCAAGGCATGTAAATGTAGACTTCCCCGGCCACAGCCATGCAAGTCTATATGATGTACTTAAGGTGGAACCCGAGGTGACCCGGCTGCTAAAAGAAGTGGGGATAGACATAAGGACTATCTCAAGGGCAGTTGACGTCAACATGGACGGAACAGGGTTGATAAAGAGTGTTGTTCTTTCAGATGGGACTATTATTGAAGGTGATGCTTTTATAGAAACCACAGGCTCAACAGGTCCCATGGGCAATTGTCTTACTTATGGAAATGGCTGCTGTATGTGTGTTTTACGCTGCCCATCCTTCGGACCCCGGGTGAGCATTACGCAGAAGGCTGGCAAAGTCGATATTATGGGGCAGAGAAAGGATGGAGCCTTCGGAGCCTTCAGCGGTGCCGGGAAACTGGTAAAAGAATCCCTTTCTGAGGAAATCCAAAGGGAGCTTAATGAAAAGGGTGTAGCAGTAATTCCGCTGCCTCCTCAGGAGGTGGCAAAAGATAAGCTGGATCTAAAGGTTTGTCAGCAGTATGCCTTGGATCAGTATGCAGAGAATATCATATTGCTCGATACAGGCTATGCTAAGATAATGACACCATTTATACCTCTTGAAAAGCTCAGATCGATTCCGGGATTCGAAAATGCACGCTACCACGATCCATACGCAGGGGGCAAGGGAAACTCAATTCGATATCTTTCTGTGGCAGAGCGAGACGACCATATGAGGGTTACAGGGATAGATAATCTCTTTTGCGGAGGAGAAAAATCGGGACTCTTCATAGGACATACAGAGGCAATTTCTACAGGAACCCTTGCGGGCTATAATGCGGCTAGATACTTAAAAGGCATGCGCCTTTTAGAGCTTCCAAATCAGATTGCCATAGGTGATTTGATTTCATTTGCCAATCGCATGATCAAAACTAAAGATGGCCTATTGACCCGTTATACTTTTGCAGGGGCAACCTATTTTGAACGCATGAAAGAGAAGGGATTATACACAACAGATCCTGAAACTGTTCGAAATCGTATTAAGAAATACGATTTGGATAATATATACAAAGAAAAGGTGCTATGATATACTAACAAACTGGTGAGGTATTATGAGATTAAATAAATACATTGCAAAGGCAGGAATAGCTTCGAGGAGAAAGGCCGATGAACTGATCTTTGCGGGTAAAGTTAAGATCAATGGTGTTGTTGTAAAGACTCCGGGCCATAATGTAGAGGAAGGCCAAGTGGTCGAGGTTGAAGGGAGAGTAATAAAACCTTCAGATAGATTAGTTTATATTATACTCAACAAACCCAAAGGTTATGTTACCACAGTCAGCGATGAAAAGGGGCGGCCTACGGTTATGGACCTTGTAAGTGATATCGATGAAAGAGTATTTCCCGTAGGCAGGCTGGACTACAATACATCAGGCCTACTACTTATGACAAATGATGGGGACCTGGCATTTAAGCTGACTCATCCCAAGCATGAGATAGAAAAAACCTACAGAGCCAGGGTTAGTGGCGTCTTGTCCGATGAGAGAATTGCACGCCTAAGAAAGGGTGTGGATATTGGGGGTTATGTGACTAACCCTGCGGTTGTTAATGTAATCAAACAGGCCCAGAGAAATACAATAGTAGAGATTAAAATAAAAGAGGGTAAAAACAGGCAGATACGCAAGATGTTTGACGCTGTAGGAAATAAGGTAATAGAACTTGAACGTATAGCAATAGGAAACATACATCTAGGCCATCTGATGTCAGGCCATTACCGTAAGCTTACAGCAAAAGAGATTGAATATCTTAAGAATATATAAATATTTCCGGCCCCATCCCCCAGTGAATACAAATTCACTAGGGGAATTTACGCCGGCCTTATATAGAGAGATTGAGGAAGTTAGGAACTATTTTCTCTGAACTTCTTTAGGAGTGACACAGATACCTTCTGCTTTGCATACAAGGATTGGCTCTTCTAAGACATCAGCCGCTGATGGACTTATGTCATGTCTTGCCTGTATTACTTTGTATGCTTCGAATCTCATTTTTCTTGATGTGTTGCCAGCCTCATAGATCTCGCCATGTGCTTCGATAAAGTCTCCTGCATATACAGGGGCAAGAAACTCGATATCGGTATACTTTAAGAACAGACCTTCATCTCCATCAATTTGAATAAGCAGTTCGGTAGCCACATCACCGAATATGTGAACCAGATGGGCGCCGTCAATTAAATTTCCTCCATAATGAGCATCCTTATATGACATTCTCACCCTTATAGTAGAAGTATATTTCTCCATTTTCGACCTCCTTACCGTATCAATAACATAAAGATATTATCTAAATATATTGCAAAATCTATACCATTGCGTTATGCTTGGATTAACACATAAAGCGAACCGTTTTTGAATCAGGGGTACAGACATGGAGGTGTCAAAAATGACTGATCGTTTTGGAGTCAGCAGGGTACTCGAACCTAAACATGTGCTTTCCACTTCGGCTTGGAGGGTTGACAACAACCGGGAGATCCAACCCAATGAGATCAGGGTATCATTGAAAAAACTACATATTGAAAGCACAAGTTTCAAACAGATCTGTATCGAAGCAAACAACAATCCCCAAAAGATAAAAGACAGGATTTACGATATAGTTATCAGAAGGGGCAAGATGCACAACCCCATAACTGACACCGGAGGTGTGCTCTACGGTGTGGTTGAGGAAATAGGCAGTGAGTATAACAATAAGAAGGGTTTAAAGGTAGGGGATGAAATAGTATGCAATGCATCACTAGCCGCTATTCCGCTTTACATAAGTCGCATAAACAATATCGATATGGCATATAACCAAATTGATGCAGAAGGTTATGCTATTCTCTTCAACGAATTTCCCGTCGTGAAGCCCCCTAAAGATATACCGATAAACCTGCTGTTATTTGCCTATAACGAATCAGGTACTTTATATGCCGTGAACAAGGCTGCGAAAGGAAAGAAACAATTCTTGGTTGTTGGCAATAACCTGCTTACAAACATGCTTTTTGGATATGCTGTACGTAAGGCTGCAGGAACGGATGCAAATATAGTATGCTTGTTTGACAATAAATCAGACATCATATTTAAAGGCAGATCTATAGATAAGCTGCTTGGCATAATATTTAATGAGATCCACTATGAAAACATATTAAGACCCATTGAATGCATCAAGCGGCTGGATGCTGAAGGTACTTTTGATATGAGCATAAACTGTGCGGATATACCGGGTGCGGAGACTGTCAACATTCTTGCCACCCGCTACGGGGGAACAGTGTTTTTTGCAAACCTAATTAACAACTACAATATCGCACTCTACATAACCGAATCGATTTCCCGCCAGCTTAAAATCCGCAATGCAGAAGGCTATTTAGAAGAGTATGATGAATTTGACATAAATATCATAAAAGAAATTGCGCCCTATTTAAATGAGGCAACAGTAATTGAAAACAAGGTGGAAGATGATGTGGACTATCCTTTAGGGCGCTCGATAAGAAGCTTTGAGCTATCGGGTTACAGGAAGAGTCTTGTAGAAGACTTCATATGCGAAAGCACTGCGATGGCAGTAGTTTTGGATGAGATACTAAGGGTTGCTAAATATGATTGCAATGTCTTGATTACTGGAGATACTGGTGTAGGTAAGGAAAAGATTGCTACCATCATTCAAAAGAACAGCAACAGAAGGATGCAGCCCTTTATCAAGGTAAACTGTGCAGCCATAGCAAAGAACCTGATCGAATCGGAGTTCTTTGGATATGAGAGGGGCTCCTTTACAGGGGCTAATCCTTCAGGTAAAAAAGGTTACTTTGAACTGGCGGATAACGGAATAATCTTTTTGGATGAAGTTGGAGAGCTTCCCTTTGATGTGCAGGCCAAGCTTCTTCGCGTTATACAGGATGGAGAGTTTTACCGAGTTGGAGGTACCACTCCGGTCAAAACTAATGTAAGGATTATATCCGCCACCAATAGGGATTTGGAAGATGCGGTTAATCAGAAGAAGTTTAGAAGGGACCTATACTATAGACTAAACGTTTTTCCAATCAGGGTTCCTTCGCTGAAGGAAAGACGGGCAGAAATTCCTGCGCTGACAGAGTATTTCCTGAAAAAATATGGTGAAAAATTTGGGATTAAGCGTACTATTTCAGAGGATGCTCTGGATTATTTGAAGAACTGCGACTGGCCCGGAAATATCAGAGAGCTTGAAAATGTAGTTCAGAGGCTCTTGAAAACGGCAAAGGGAGAGAGCATAAGCGTGTTTGATGTTATGAAAGAGGTTCATTTAGATATGTTTGAATATTTAAGCAAGGATGAGGAAGGGGAGGACCTCTTAGATGAGAGCAGGGAATTACCCCTGGATGTTATGGTGGGAAATTTAGAAAAACGCATCATTAAACATGCATATGAGAAATATGGCTCTACCAGAAAGGCCGCTAAAGCTATTGGAATTAGCCAGTCCCAGTTTATAAGAAAGAAAAACAAATACAATATTTAAGTGAACACAAATCGGTTCACCCTAAAATAGGAATTGAACCGATTTTTAATCATGTACCATTTAATTTCAAGCTAACAACAACTATATATCGCAGTTTTTGAGCATAATAACTTAGTATCGGCCTAATAAAGTATTGGCACAAAATTTGCTCAAACTAATAGCGGATGAATATTTTCAATGCTAAGAGACAGGAGGAAGATATTATGAAAAAAGGATGTCCCTATGGAACACACAGAGTAATTGAGCCAAAGGGTGTTTTACCGCAGCCGGCGGAAAAAATCGACAACACTATGGAAATATATGATAACGAGATCTTAATCGATGTTCAGACCTTAAATATTGACTCTGCCAGCTTTACCCAGAATCAAAAGCAGGCAGGAGGCGATATTGAAGAAATCAAAAAAATAATGATGGGACTAGTTGAAAAGCTAGGTAAACACAAGAATCCTGTTACAGGATCAGGTGGAATGTTGATCGGTACAGTTAAAGAAATTGGTCCTGCCTTGGAAGGCAAGACAGATCTAAAGGTTGGAGATAAGATAGCCACTCTTGTATCCCTTTCATTAACCCCTCTTGTTATAGAAGAAATTTTAGAAGTTCGACCCGATGTAGATCAGGTTGATATCAAAGGTCAGGCAATTTTGTTCGAAAGCGGTATCTATGCCGTTTTACCCGATGATATGCCTGAAAATCTCGCTCTATCAGTTCTGGATGTTGCAGGAGCTCCCGCACAAACCGCTAAATTAGTAAAACCAGGAGATACGGTAGTTGTTATCGGCGGTGGTGGAAAGTCAGGTCTTCTCTGCCTATATGAAGCTAAGAAGAGGGCTGGAGTTACTGGAAAGGTTATCTGTATCGGAGGCAGCGAAAAGAGTAAGAGCAGGGCTGAAAGACTGGGCTTGGCAGATGAATATTTTGCAGCCGACGCAACAGATGCAATTCTAATATATAATAGAATTATGGAGCTAACGGATGGAAAGTTAGCGGATATAGTAATCAACTGCGTTAATATTCCAAATACCGAGATGGCTAGTATTTTAGCTTGTAAGGATGGAGGTATTGTCTATTTCTTCAGCATGGCCACATCCTTTACCAAGGCAGCTTTAGGAGCAGAAGGTGTTGGCAAAGACATAACAATGATTGTTGGCAACGGATATACTAAGGGTCATGCTCAAATCGCATTGCAAGTTTTAAGGGAATGCCCACCATTAAAAGAGTTGTTCACTGAAATGTATGCTTAGAAAAAGAAAGGAGAGCATATTATGGCAAGGAATTGGAAAGAGATTGAAGCCTGGAAAGGTGTTACCGAAGAGCAATGGTACGATTGGAAATGGCAGGTTTCAAACAGGATCACTACCGTTGAAAAGTTGAAGGAAATCATCAACTTATCTCCCGAAGAGGAAGAAAATATCAAAGAAGTAGTTAAGAACTTCAGAATGGGAATCACACCATACTATGCTTCATTAATGGACCCAGATGACCCAAAATGCCCAGTAAGAAAACAGGCAGTGCCTGTAATTTATGAAACTTACAGGAGTGAAGCGGATATGTTGGACCCTCTCCATGAGGACGAGGATTCACCAACACCAGGACTTACCCACAGATATCCCGACAGAGTTTTATTCCTCATAACAGATCAGTGCTCCATGTATTGCAGACACTGTACAAGAAGAAGATTGGCAGGGGAAAAGGATGCTGCAAGGAGCATTGATGATATTAATAAATGTATAGAATACATTAGAAATACTCCTGTGGTCAGGGACGTATTGCTATCCGGAGGAGACTGTCTGCTTGTTAACGACAAGGTCTTAGAGTATGTAATAAGTGAACTTAGAAAGATTCCTCATGTTGAGATAGTAAGGCTTGGAACAAGAACACCTGTAGTTATGCCTATGAGAATAACCGATGATCTTGTAAACATGCTGAAGAAGTATCATCCAATATGGCTGAATACCCACTTCAACCATCCTAAAGAGATGACACCGGATGCAATGGAAGCTTTAAGAAAGCTAGCCGATGCGGGAATTCCTCTAGGCAACCAGTCCGTACTACTTCGCGGTGTTAACGACTGCCCACACATTATGAGAGAATTAGTACACGAACTAGTTAAGAACAGGGTAAGACCTTACTATATCTACCAGTGTGACCTGTCATACGGTATCGAACACTTCAGAACAAAGGTAGCTAAGGGTATTGAAATCATAGAGGCCTTGAGAGGACATACTTCAGGATTTGCAGTGCCCACATTTGTAGTGGATGCTCCCGGCGGTGGTGGAAAGACACCAGTTATGCCTCAGTATGTAATTTCTCAGACTCCAGATAAGGTAATTCTAAGAAACTACGAGGGTGTAATAACAACCTATACAGAGCCTGTGGATGTACCTGATGAAGAGTGCAACTGTGACTACTGCACAGGCAAGAAAGAATACCATTACGAAGGGGTAGCAGGCCTGGCCCAGGGCAACAAGTTGTCATTAGAACCCCAGGGCTTACTACGCCATGAACGTATCAAGAAGAAATAGAGGAGTGAACTAATGGGTTTCCTTAACCAGCTCGCAGAAAAATACAAGACAATATCTATAGTAGGAATGGCAAAAAATGCGGGAAAGACCACCACCCTTAACTATCTAATAGAGGAGGCTATGGATGAGGGGATGGTGCTGGGTATCACCTCCACTGGTAGGGACGGAGAGAATACCGACCTGGTTACGGGATCGGAAAAACCCATGGTTTACCTAGATTACGGCACCATTGTATCGGTGCCTGAACAACTATATGAACTATCGAACGCTGGATTGGAGATTTTGCGAATCACCTCTTACCCTACAGCCTTGGGACGCATAATGCTTTGTAGGGTGCAGGAGAGTGGTTATGTTCAGATAGCAGGACCCACTAATACCAAGGATCATAAAAAAATGTGCGAAGAGATGCTGGAGTTAGGGGCCCAGCTTATACTCATAGATGGTGCTATCGATCGCAAATCCATTGCAGCGCCCGATGCTTCTGATGCTGTTATCCTTGCTACTGGTGCGGTGCTTTCTAGAAACATGAACAGGGTAGTAGAGGAGACCTTGCATACGGTAAATCTCTATCAATTGCCTGAAGTTCCCGAAGGTGATTTAAGAAAGAGAATTGTAGAAGGGGCGTCAGAAGAAAGGATTATGTTAATCGAAGGTGAGAAGGAAAGATTTTTAGAATTAGCCACAGGCCTTCTATCATCGAAATATCTTGATGATGCTATTACTAAGGAGACCCAATGGGTCTATATACCTGGAGCCTTTACACAAAGCGTTATTGCAGACATTCATCCATCAAAGCTCAAACAGGTAAGTTTCGTTGTCAAAGACCCTACCAGGGTCTTTATAGGGGCAAAATCTTGGAAACAGCTTAAAAAGCGTGGATTTCGTTTATATGTACTCCAAGCAATTAAAATTGCAGGCATAAGTGTAAACCCCTATTCCCCTTCGGGTTATTCCTTTGATCATAAGGATCTTATTAACTCTATCAAAGAAGGTTTAGGAGATATTCCAGTATTTGACGTAAAATATGGAGTGGATTATGCGACTGTCTAATCAAAAAACCAGAAATGAACTAGGGTTTAATTACGTTATAAACAACATTAACGTAATTACACCCTATGGAAAAAAGCGATTAAAATCGATAAGTCCTTTCGAACCGGGAGAAGAGGATAGCCTGTTATCCGAACTTTCCCTCTTGGAAAAGACTTTGGATCTGGTTAATAAAGAGTCGAATAAAATTGATTTGCTCCTTGAAATTTTTATGGAGATCAAGGACAATTCCTACACCATTAAAAGAAGTGAGGACAGTGTGCTTACAGTTGTAGAACTTTATGAGATTAAGACACTGCTTCTTCAGATGAAAGCAATCAAAGATCTATTGGATCAAATTTCAGAACAAATCCCTGAAGAATTTGTTCTTCATGATTTAACTGATCTGCTTGATGTATTGGATCCTGCAAGGCAGAGGATCAATACATTCTATCTGTATGATGAGTTTTCAGAAAGATTAAAGCTGTTAAGACAGCATAAGCGGGAAAAGGAGCTTGCAATAAAGAAGATTAAAAGGGACCTTAAGCGTAAAGTGGAATCCACCTACAATATCTCTATGACCCCGAAGTTTGAGTATGTAGTTTCCAAGTCTGAAAAGGAGCTGATGGAAAAGGCATCATCAATAGCTGAACTGACACTTGCTGAGGAGGATTATACTTCTGCAACATTCACACTTAAAAATGACGCTCAGGTCTTTGAGCTTCAAAAAGATATAGAGGAGTTAAATTTACAAATAGAAGAAGAGGAACTAAGTGTCAGGGAAAGCTTATCTAAAAAGATAGGAGAAAAAAGAGAACTGCTGGATATTAATTGTACAATAATCGGCGAGTTGGATTTTAATATAGCTAAAGCACTGTATGCAAAGGAACACAATTGTACAAAGCCGGAAATAACGAAGGAACATGTCATCATAATACAAGATGGGAGGCAGCTTGAGCTAGAAGATATATTGGATAAAAAGGGCAAAGAGTACTGTCCGGTATCAATAGAACTGTATGATGGGGTAGCATGCATAACCGGTGCAAATATGGGGGGCAAGACAGTTACTCTTAAAATGGTTGGCCTGTGCGCTATGCTTGCTCAATATGGTTTCTTTGTACCTTGCAGGTCCGCTAAAATAGGGCTTTCATCCTATATGCACATTCTAATAGGGGACACCCAGAATATCCAGCGCGGGCTTTCAAGTTTCGGAAGCGAGATGGAGGAGTTAAAGGAAATCCTTGATCGCAGTAAGACCAGATCGCTTCTACTCATAGATGAAATTGCAAGCGGAACCAATCCGGTAGAAGGCTTCGCCCTTACAAAGAGCCTGGTCAAATACTTAAGCACCAAGCCCTACATTAGTCTAATAACTACCCACTATGACAATGTGGCCGAATTGGATAATGTAAGGAATATGCAGGTTAGGGGCTTGGCTGATGCGGATTTTGATAGGCTGGCCAGGGAAATAAGGTATGCCAATCGTTTAGAACGAATTGATATTATCTCAAAGTATATGGATTATAGGGTTTACGAGGTTAAGAAGGAAAAGAAGATACCTAAGGACGCTTTGAATATTGCTAAGATGCTTGGCATATACCAAGAGATTATAGAACAGGCTAAAAAATATATGGAGGATCGAGAATATGAAGAGTAAATTAAATTTAGATCCCAAAATCATTGATAGCGCAAGATCGAGTGCGGCAAAAATTGCGCAGGACATGCAAAAATTTATCGACAGACATACCACTGTCAGTACGGAGAGGACTGTTTTAAGACTTCTTGGAATTGACGGTGTGGACGAGTATGATTTCCCACTGCCAAATGTAGTCGTTGATGCTATCAAAGATGGAGGAGGTCTAGCTAGAGGCGCAGCATATTGGATCGGAAACGCCATGATCCAAACTGGACTAAGCCCTCAGGAAATTGCGGAAAGGGTTGCCGCAGGTGAACTTGATATTATGAAACTGCCCACAGCAAGTGCTAAAGAGGCAGAAGAAAAGATCATGCCTGAGGTAAAAAAGGCGTTAAAGAATATTAAAGCTCAGACAGAAAAGAGAAACCACTATCTTCAAACATTAGGAGAAGGAAAACAACCGTATTTATATGTAATTGTTGCTACTGGTAATGTGTACGAAGATATTGTTCAGGCTCAGGCGGCTGCAAGGCAGGGTGCTGACGTTATTGCTGTAATAAGGACTACAGCCCAAAGTCTTTTAGACTATGTACCCTATGGGCCTACCACAGAGGGTTTTGGAGGCACCTATGCAACCCAGGAAAATTTCAGGCTGATGAGAAAGGCCCTGGATGAAGTAGGCGAAGAAGTAGGAAGATACATCCGGCTATGCAACTACAGCTCCGGCATGTGCATGCCTGAAATCGCAGCTATGGGTGCAATTGAACGCCTGGATATGATGCTTAATGATGCACTGTACGGAATACTTTTCAGAGATATTAATATGCAGAGGACCTTAGTTGACCAATACTTCTCCAGAGTTATTATAGGCTATGCTGACATTATATTTAACTCAGGAGAAGATAACTATCTGACCACTGCAGATGCTTATGAAGAGGCTCATACTGTAGTAGCTTCCCAGTTTATCAATGAGCAGTTTGCAGTACTTGCCAATATCAAGGAAGAGAGAATGGGTCTAGGACATGCCTTTGAGATGGATCCTGATATGGAAAACGGTTTCCTCTACGAGTTGGCACAGGCAGTAATGGCTCGTGAACTCTTCCCTAAGGCTCCCCTTAAGTATATGCCGCCTACAAAGTATATGACAGGCAATATCTTCAAGGGGCATATACAGAATGCTCTGTTCAATGTTGTATCCATATGGTCAGGACAGTCAATACAGCTGCTTGGAATGATGACAGAAGCAATTCATACACCCCATATGCAGGATAGAATATATTCACTTGAAAATGCATCCTATATTTTCAACAACATGAGAGACCTGGGAGAAGAGATTGAGTTTAAGAAGGATGGAATCATCCAGAAAAGGGCTCAGGCTGTTCTCAAAGATGCTGAAAAATTGTTAAAGGAAATTGAAAAAGAAGGTCTCTTCCAAACCCTTGAAAAAGGGAAATTCGGTGGAGTAAAACGTCCAAGGGATGGCGGTAAAGGCTTAGAAGGTGTTTGCGTGAAGGATGAACAGTACTTCAATCCATTTATTCCACTGATGTTAGGAGGTGAAAAGAATGAGTAAAACTGCACCTGCAAAGGTTGACCTGACAAAGGTTAAACCTTATGGAGACACTATGAATGACGGTATGGTTCAGCTTTCCTTTACCCTTCCCGTACCCTACGGTGAAGAGGCTAATGAGGCAGCAAGGATACTGGCCAAGAAGATGGGCTTAGATGAACCAAGCGTAGTCTTTTCAAAGGACTTGGGAGGCTATACCTGCTTTATACTCTACGGTAAATGTCAGCATACTGTTGATTACACCTCCATTAAGGTTCCTAAAGTTGAAGTAGAAGTTATGGACAGACTGGAATGCGAGAAGTTTATCGAAGAGAATATTAAAAGGGATGTTGTAATCGTAGGAGCATGTACAGGTACTGATGCTCATACGGTTGGTATCGACGCCATAATCAACATGAAGGGCTATCACGGCCATTTTGGCCTTGAACGCTATAAAGGCATTCAAGCGATTAATATGGGTAGCCAGGTCCCGAATGAAGAGCTGGTAGCAAAGGCAATAGAGGTTAATGCCGATGCCATACTTGTTTCCCAAATTGTAACCCAAAAAGATATTCATGTACAAAACCTTACAGAGCTTGTGGAACTATTGGAAGCTGAAGGGCTAAGGGATAAGATTATCCTAGTTTGCGGTGGCCCGAGAATCTCCCATGAACTGGCACAGGAACTTGGATATGATGCTGGTTTTGGGCCGGATACCTATGCAGAAAATGTAGCTTCCTTCGTTTTGGAAGAAATGGTTAAGAGGAAGCTGGTGTAGATTCAATTAATTGACATATGCCATGCATATGATAAAATTATAATATGGTAGTTTCTCAGGATTTCCTCTAAGATTGTATTGAGTTATCTTA
>JAAYHT010000321.1 GCA_012735285.1 Clostridiales bacterium
CTGCATTCGCCTGGAACATTTTATTTGGTGTTTTATTTATGGTTATAGGAAAAAGAATATGGAAGTATGGGAGATTATATGGATATGTAACTCCCAGTGACTTCTTTAATGATATTTATCAATCAAAAGCTTTGGGCATTTTTGTAACTTTAATAATGCTCATTTTTACAATTCCATATCTTCAAATTCAACTCTCCGGTGGAGCTTATTTGATTGAAATCGCAACGGGCAGGTTAATACCTTGGAGGGTTAGCGGATTATTGTTTTATCTGATTATTGTTATCTATCTCTGGAGTGGAGGGATCAGAGCTGTAGCCCTAACCGATATATTTTATGGCGTTTTAATATTTATTACTATGTTGGGCATAGGTTTTTACCTTTCATCCAAAGCTGGTGGGGTAGAAAAGATATTTACTGATATTATAGAGATGGATGCAAATAGAAATATTATGGACCCTACTGATATATTATCCTGGCTCTCAATGTTTGTTATAGTGCCCCTTGGTGCACTTATGGGGCCGCCAATATGGCTTAGGATGTATTCAGTTGGTAATAAGAAAACTTTTGATATAATGCCATTTTTGCTATCATTTGCTGCTATTATGTATCTTGGAAGCATACTTTCTGGTAATGCTGGAATTCTGCTTGCACCTGATTTAAAACATACGGATGCAATATTGCCAACTCTATTAATAGAGCATGGCGGCGCAATAATTACTCCTTTATTTTTCTGTGGGATAGCTTCAGCCTCTCTTTCAACTGCAAATTCACAGATACATGCGATCTCAGCAATATATACAGTCGATGTTCATCGGAATTTTATAAACAAAAAAGCCAGTGAAAAGAAGATTGTAGATGTGGCTAAGAGGTCAGTAGTTATAATATCAGCCATAGCATATATTCTACTATTGCTGAACCCGGGCGAATTTATCATGAAAACCGGTATGTTGGCAATGAGTGGTACTGCTCAAATAACCATTCCAACTTTAGGCGCCCTTATCTGGAAAAAATCAAACCATAAAGCAGCTTTCTGGGGACTGGCTTCAGGTTTAATTGCGTTGACAGTTCTCTGCTTTGTTACGGACTGGGATATAAGCTGTTGTGGAGTCGTTTCTTTAATAATAAACTTAATAGTCTTTTTACTAATAGGTCTTGTTTCTAAGACAGATGTTAAAACGAGGGAGAAGATCGTTCTTTATCAAAGTGAATATGGAACGAAGAAATAATACTTGAAATCTTAAATGCATAATGAGATAATTAAAATATAAATATTTAAAAATTCTGAAAATACAATCTTTTCCTTATCTGAGCAAATAGTAGGTGTATGTAATGAACATAAAAGAAATAGCAAAAACATCTGGTGTTTCTGTAGCCACAGTTTCAAGAGTACTCAATCACCCCGAAACTGTTGCCCCAAAAACCAGAGAAAAAGTTTTAGCTATAATCAACGAATTAGGATATAAGCCCAATTGGTTTGCCAGAGGTCTAAATTTCAATAAGACAGATACTATAGGTCTGTTGATTCCAAGTATTCAAAATCCTGCCTATATGGAAGTAGCAGAGGGAGTTGAATATATAGCTAATAGCAAGGGTTATACCACTTTATTATGTATCACTGAAGAGGACGTAGAAAAGGAACGTAGATATATCCAGACTTTGATTGATCGCAGAATAGATGGTATAATACTGGTCTCTTCATTACTTGAAGATTCCGATATTCAAGAGATCAAGAAACAGAATACAGCAGAAGTATTAATAGGAGAAAACAAGGGCAATTCTAAGATACCAATTGTTCGAATAGATTGTTTTGGCGCAGCGCATAAAGCAGTAAAACATTTATTAAACTGCGGCCATAGAAAGATTGCCATGGTATATGGAAGTACCCCAATTATGGAGAATAACCTAAAAATTAAAGGCTATAAACTTGCTTTAAAAGAAGCAGGATTTCCCATAAATGAGGACTACCTTGTTGAAGATGAGAATACAATAGAAGGGGGATATATAGCAGCCAGGAAACTTCTGGGTTTGGGGGATGACCGGCCTGATGCTATTTTTGCCACATCGGATCTATTGGCATTTGGAGTTATGGACGCAATTAGAGATTCGAATTTATCTATAGCCGAAGATGTGGCAGTTATGGGCTTTGATAATATAAGGGTGTCTAATCTTATGGTCCCTAAGCTTACAACTGTAGACAAACCCTTATATAGAATGGGTATTTCAGGGGCAAGGTTACTCTTGGACGTTATAGAAAGCGAAGATGGAATTGCCATGAGTGAAATCATATTACAGGCGAAATTAAAAATACGTAAATCTTGTGGTCATAAAGAAAGAATCAAAGAAATATTTTAGGAGGCACATTAATGAAGACAAATTTCCTAGGCTTGCCATTAAAAAATCCGGTAATTATTGCTGCCGGTCCTTGGAATAGAGATGGTGAAAGTATAAGAAAGAGCCTTGCTTCAGGTGCCGGAGCCGTCATCACGGAAACTATAATTAGCGAGCCAAATATGGATGCCAGACCCCGTATAGCATATAACGGCATTGGCGCCCAAAATATAAGACTGTATAGCGATGTTCAGATTGAAGGCTGGGAACGGGAGATTAACATTGCAAAGCAGGACGGTGGCATTGTAATAGCAAGTGTTTCAGCATACACGCCATCAGAGCTTGCTTACCTTGCCGTTAAGATGGAGAAGTACGGGGCTGATGCTATTGAACTCGGCTTATCTACACCTATGGGCGGAGCCTTAGAGGTTATCGCATCTGATCCAGAAGAAGTATATAATATGACACGTTGTGTGGTTGAAAATGTTAAGATCCCAGTTATTGTAAAGCTTTCACAAAATGCTTCAAACCTTTCTACGGTTGCAAAAGCAGTTAAACGCGCAGGTGCATCAGGGGTATCCGCTATTAACGCAATAAGATGTATTCTTGGAGTAGATATAGAGACTAATAAGCCTTTGCTTCCTACATATGGTGGCTATTCGGGTGTTCCAATCAAACCATTGGGACTTGCTTCCGTAGCTACTATTGTCCAGTCTGTTGATATTCCTGTCTGTGGTATAGGTGGGATTGATTCCTACGAAAATGTCCTGGAATATATTTTACTTGGGGCTTCTGCGGTTCAAGTTGGGACTTCTCTGTTGCTTAACGGACGGTCGCATATCACAAAGATAATTAATGATTTAGAGAGATGGGCGGAAGAAAAGGGCATTACTGATGTTGATCAAATAAGAGGTAAAGCTCTTGATAATTTAAAATCATTTGAAGAAATAAAGATTGAACCTTTGTATAGCCATGTGAGAGAAGATATAGACTGTATTCCTGGCTGTAACAAATGCATAGATACTTGCATGTATGAAGCCATATCAAGAGGTGAAGATGGACAGATTGTGGTAGATCCCAACCTATGTACTGGATGCGGATTGTGTACCTTTTTATGTGATGTAAAAAAATTATATTTAGACTGGTAAAAAATATTCTAAACTTTCTATAATTTCTGTATTTGGCTTGCAAAAGGAATAGTAGTTGGGTTAGAATAAAGAAAAAGTGTTATGTAACTGGTTTCAGATCAGTTACATACAACTCAACTTATATAGCAAAGGAGTGATCAAATGTTTAGTGAGGAAGTATATGCAAAAATCAATGAATTAGCAAAAGAGTTATTGCCAGATGCGGTAAAATTTGTTCAAAAACTGATTCAGACCCCTTCACTTAGCGGAGATGAGTACGAACTGACAGAGCTGTTAATCGCCGAAATGCAAAAACTAGGCTATGACGAAGTATTCAGAGATGCTCAAGGTAATATAGTAGGCATTATTAACGGCGAGCCCGGTGGTCCTTCAATTATGTACAACTCGCATATGGACCATGTTGCTCCCGGTAATCCTGACAACTGGGAAGGATATGACCCCTATGGTGGAGAAATTGATGTATGCAAAGTGGACAACAAAGATAGGACAGCCGTAGAAGAGGTTGAATGTATTCACGGTAGAGGAGCATCAGACGTAAAAGCTGGACATGGATTCCAAATCTATGCAGGCGCTGTATTACTGAAACTTAGGGAAATGGGCTACAAGTTTAAAGGTAGATTTATGTATACAGGTGTAGTTCAAGAAGAACCAGCTGAAATGGTTGGTATGTCATATTTAATTGATAACACATTCAAAGAAAAAGGTCTTGATTATGAGGCTATGGTCTCATCTGAAGCTACTAGTTTAAGTATTTATCTCGGGCATAGAGGTAGAACAGAATTCTTAATCACTACATACGGCAGAACTAGCCATGGTAGCCGTCCTCATTACGGTATCAACGCTATTTACAAAGCAATTCCAGTTATCCAATCTATTCAGAATGATTTAATTCCCAATCTTAAGAAGGATCCAGATGGTGACCTTGAGGATGCATCAATCTCATTGAATATTATTGAATGCTCACCAGGTGCACTTTCAATTGTTCCGGATCAATGCTTCCTTTCATTAGACAGAAGAACTCTACCTGGCGAAACAGCAGAGACTGCGCTTGCTGAGTTGCAAGCTATCTTAGATAAAGTGGCAGAAACTGATCCAGAGTTCAAGGCTGATGTAGTTGTTAAGAAAGCTGTTGAAAAATCCTACACAGGGTTAGAGTTTGAAGTAGCCAAGGATATGGCTCCTTGGAAAACTCCTAAGGATCATCCATTTGTTCAAGCTGCAGCAAGTGCCCTTGAAGCAGTTGGACAGGAAGTAACTTATGGTTACTGGTCATTTGG
The DNA here is from genome assembly GCA_012735285.1 of Clostridiales bacterium. Taxonomy (GTDB): domain Bacteria; phylum Bacillota; class Clostridia; order Peptostreptococcales; family Anaerovoracaceae; genus JAAYHT01. Next base: position 4,754 of record JAAYHT010000321.1, read on the forward strand.
TACGGATGGTAGCAAAACTGCCGGAATAGATAGAAAGCCAACTATTGGTTATTCAGCGATGCAGGAGCAGTACGCACATACACCGTATGATAAATGTAGAATAGATTTTATTGAGAAAGCTATTGCGGGCAATGCAGCTATCTTCCTAAAGGCCAGCGAATTAAAGAAGGAAGACTTTAAAAAATTAGAATTCTAAGAAAGGAGTGTAACCCAATTGAGTAAAGTCATTAAAAAAAGGTACACAGAAGAGGCAGATTATGGCTTTAATCTAAGAACTGCCAGAGAAGAAGCACGCAGATGTTTATTATGCTATGACCCACCTTGCAGCAAAGGCTGTCCTGCAGGAACAGATCCAGGTAGCTTCATCAGGTCTATTCGTCTAAATAATATTAAAGGTGCGGCGGAGACTATTAGGAAAAATAATGTTCTTGGCGGTTCATGCGCAAGAGTATGTCCTTATGACAGGCTATGTGAAGAGGCTTGCAGCAGATCCGGTATTGATAAGCCTATCCAGATAGGAAGACTACAAAGATTTGTTGTAGAACAAGAGAAAGCTTTTAAGATGAAGGTTCTTGGAGCACCTAAGAAGAAGAAACCATTTAAGGTTGCATGTGTAGGTGCAGGCCCTGCTTCATTAGCTTGTGCTGCAAAATTAGCTGTTGAGGGATATCAGGTAACTATTTATGAAGAAAAGGATAAAGCTGGTGGACTTTTAAGTTATGGAATTAATCCAAGCCGTCTACCTGAACACGTTGTTGCTTTCGACGTTAAGACAGTGAAGGATCTTGGTGTAAAATTCGTATTTGGAACCAAGGTGGGAAGAGATGTAGATCTGAGCGAAATGGATTATGACGCAATATTTATCGGTGCTGGACTTTGGGGAGAAAAGCTTCCTGATATACCGGGTATCGACAAAGAAGGCGTTTGGACTGCACTTGAGTTCTTAAAGACAGCTAGAATTGAGAAAACTAAATTCAAACCAGGCGAAAATGTAATCGTTATAGGTGGTGGAAACACTGCTGTTGACTGTGCTATTACTGCTAAACTTCTAGGTGCAAAGAATGTACGTATAGTTTATAGAAGAAGCATTGAAGAAGCTCCAGCTGACATGAAAGAATTCAAATTTGCACTCAAGCTGGGAGTAAGCATTACCACAGAGATGGCACCTGCTGAAGTTTTAGGTCAGGACAAGGTAGAAGCAGTCGCATTTACCAGCAGAGATGGTGTATCAACTGCTAAATTCAAAGCTGCTCAGGTAATCTTTGCTATTGGACAGAAACCTGAAGACATGACAGAAATAGCAGGAGTAAAAGTGGATGAAAATGGCCGAATTAAAGCGACTAGATCAGGTAAAACAAATCTAGCCAAGGTCTTTGCAGCAGGTGATGTCGTCAATGGAGGCAAAACTGTTGTAGAGGCAGTCGCCGAGGGTA
>JAAYHT010000322.1 GCA_012735285.1 Clostridiales bacterium
GGTATGAATAAGGAAAATAGGGTTTTACCTATGATTCCAGCCGGCGGAACCTTGAAAGATGTAATACTTGAATAATAGATTGTCCTCCTTATTAAAGGGGCAAGAGGACTATTACTCTGCGTACCAAAATAAATAAAATTTTTATTGACACCAAAACTTATTTATGTATAATGGGGTGTAATATTATTAAATGCTATGATGAGGATGAGTAGCTAATCTTGAGCTTCAGAGAGCTGTCGGTTGGTGAGAGACAGCGCTCGAAATTTGTGAACGTCGCCTCTGAGCAGTCGGCTGAAGGGGAAATTCCTGTGTAGGTCTGAACGATTAACACCCGTTAAAGTGTTCGGCATTAGCAATTAAAACAATAATTGCCGATGCTTGCAGAGTGGTCGTAATATTACGGCAACAAGAGTGGTACCGCAGAGCAAAGTCTTTGTCTCTTTATTGAGACCAAGACTTTTTTGTTTTGGTAATAAATTGTAAGGAGGATTGCAAACAATGATGCTTAACGGCGCACAGATAGTTATTGAAGTGCTAGCTGAACAGGGTGTTGACATAATATTTGGCTATCCAGGCGGAGCTGTTTTGAACATATATGACGAATTATTTGACAATCAACATCGCATCCGCCATATATTAACTTCGCATGAGCAAGGCGCTGCCCATGCAGCAGACGGCTACAGCCGGGCAACCGGAAAAACTGGTGTGGTGCTTGCCACATCAGGTCCAGGAGCAACAAATTTGGTTACAGGGATAGCTACTGCCTTTATGGATTCGATACCTATGGTAGCTATAACCGGTAACGTAAACACAGATTCAATCGGAAAGGATTGCTTCCAGGAGGTATACACAGTAGGTATTACCCTCCCTATTACTAAACATAACTTTGTAGTTCGCGATGTAACTAAACTCGCAGATACATTGCGTGAAGCATTCAGAATAGCGAAAACTGGCAGGCCTGGCCCTGTGTTGGTGGATATACCAAAGGATATTACAGTAGCTAGGTGCGAATTCTATCCACAAAAAACTGTGGAGGTGGAGAATGTCTATGTACCAGATGATCAGCAACTCAATACAGTAGCTGAAGCGATCAATAATAGCGAACGCCCACTACTCTACTACGGTGGTGGAGTTATTTCCTCAGGAGCTTACAAACAGATCCTAGATTTAATCAAAAGAGGAAACATACCTGCCATTCACTCGGTTATGGGAAAAGGTGTTATGGCCTATGATGACCCGATGAATTTGGGCATGATTGGAATGCACGGCAGTGTAGCAGCTATGCTGGCAGTTAAAAAGACAGATCTTTTAATAGCTGTAGGTGCTCGCTTTTCAGATCGAACAGCAAACAATGGTGAGAATTTTGTAAACAACGCAAAAATTATTCAAATAGATATTGATGATTGCGAGATAAATAAAAATATACCGGTTGATCACAGCTTAATCGGCGATGTGAAAAAAGTACTTGAGTCACTGCTTCCTAAAATTGAAACAAAAAAACGTACATTATGGATGGAAGAAATCGCCGATATAAAAAAGCAGGATTATACTCCAACGGAAACAGAAGATAAACTCAAGCCACATCAGATAATAGAAGACATGTATCAACTGTGCCCTGAAAAGTTAATAGTTACTACCGACGTTGGCCAGCATCAGATGTGGGCGGCACAGTATTGTAAAAGCAAACGGCCTAGGAGCTTTTTAACCTCTGCAGGTTTAGGGGCAATGGGTTTCGGGTATGGTGCAGCTATAGGAGCTAAATTAGGTTGTCCAGACCATACCGTTGTGCACATAACTGGTGACGGCAGCTTCCATATGAATATGAACGGGGTTCCAACAGCGGTAACTTACAAGCTCCCAATAATCACCATAGTTTTGAACAATAATGCGCTTGGGATGGTTAGACAACTTCAAAAAGTTTACTGCAAATCGAGGTTTTCCTCTACCCTCTTGCAAAAACAAACTGATTATGTGAAGCTGGCCGATGCTTTTGGAGCATTAGGCTTTAGAGTAGAAACCCCCAAGGAGTTCAAAGCAGCTTTGAAAGAAGCCCTAAAAAGCAATAAATCCTGTATTATCGAATGCCCGATCGACTGTGAGGAACAGGTGCTTCCCATGATGCCAGCTGGAGCAACAGTTGAAGACATAATAATTGAATAAATAAATGAATGGAGGTGTCAAAATTGAAAAGATATATCCTATCTGTTCTAGTACAGAACAATCCAGGAGTGCTTGCCAGAGTAGCCAGCCTGTTTGGACGCCGTGGTTACAATATAGATTCTTTAACTGTTTCCGAAACCAATAATCCCGGCATCTCAATCATAACTCTTACTGTTACTGGAGATGAAAATATATTAGAACAGATTATAAAACAGGCTAGTAAACTTGAAGAGGTAATCAAGGTGCATCATATACAGGAACAACACGCTTTAAGCCGCGAACTATTACTAATTAAAATGAAGATCGATAGTGAAACCCGTACCTCATTAAGGGAAATTTCGGAAATATATGAGGCTAAAATAGTGGATTTGGCACCTGCGTCTATGATTATCGAACTAACGGGTACAACTCAAAATATTGATGCTTTTTTAGGAATTATGAAGGACTTTACTATCATTGAAATGTGTCGAACAGGGGTTACTGCCCTTGAAAAAGATAGTTCTAAAATTTAATAATTGGAGGGAAATGAAATGGTAAAAATGTACTACGATAGCGATTGCAACTTAGATTTATTAAAAGGGAAGAAAATATCGATAATTGGTTACGGAAGTCAGGGGCACGCCCATGCATTGAACTTAAAAGACAGTGGTTTTGATGTAACTGTAGGACTTAGAAAAGGCTCATCAAGTTGGGAAGAAGCTGAAAATGCAGGTCTTAAAGTTCAGGAAGTAGATCAGGCCGCTGCAACAGGTGATCTTGTTATGTTGCTAGTTCCTGATGAAAAAGCCGCCGACTTATATGCAACTCAAATTGCTCCCAATTTGAAAGACGGAGACGTATTAATGTTTGCCCACGGATTTAATATCCACTATAACCAGATCCAACCACCTGCAGAGGTCGATGTAATAATGGTGGCACCAAAGGGACCTGGTCACACGGTAAGAAGCCAGTATCTTGAAGGCAAAGGCGTTCCCTCTTTGATAGCCGTTCATCAAGATGCGTCAGGAAAGGCAAAGGAATATGCCTTAGCATACGCAGCAGGAATCGGTGCCGGCCGCGCAGGAATCATTGAAACTACATTTAAGGATGAAACTGAAACCGATTTGTTCGGAGAACAAGCCGTATTGTGCGGCGGTGTTACAGAACTAATGAAGGCCGGTTTTGATACGCTTGTAAGCGCATGCTATCCTCCTGAACTTGCATATTTCGAATGTGTTCATGAAATGAAATTAATCGTAGATCTCATCAACAGTGGTGGTTTTGCTATGATGCGCTATTCAATCTCTGATACTGCAGAATACGGTGACTATATGTCAGGACGCCGCATTATAACCGAGGAGACAAGAAAAGAAATGCAGAAAATATTAAGAGAGGTCCAGGATGGAACCTTTGCTTCAAAATGGATAGCTGAAAACCAGGCTGGACGCAGGGCTAACTTCCTAGCATGTCGCCGTATGGAAGCTGAGCATCCTATTGAAAAAGTTGGGGCAAAACTCCGTAAAATGATGAGTTGGTTAAAGGGATAGGGTGATGACATGAAACTAAGAAGCGATGTAGTAAAAAGAGGACTTGAAAAGGCGCCCCACCGTTCCCTCTTTTATGCTATGGGGTATACAGAAGAAGAACTTAATCGCCCCCTTATCGGCGTAGTATCAGCTCACAGTGAAATAGTTCCCGGCCATATCCACCTTGATAAGGTGGCAGAGGCCGTAAAGGCCGGAATACGCATGGCCGGAGGCACACCTGTACTCGTTCCGTCAATAGGTGTCTGTGACGGTATAGCAATGGGTCATGTGGGGATGAAATATTCCCTTGCCAGCCGTGAACTTATAGCCGACAGTGTGGAGACTATGGCCATGGCTCACTGCTTTGACGGCCTTGTCCTAATACCAAACTGTGACAAGATAGTACCGGGTATGATAATGGCTGCCGCAAGAATAGACATCCCAGCCCTAGTTTGTAGCGGGGGACCTATGATGGCAGGCCTTGACGAAGATGAAGAAATAAGTCTTTCAACAATGTTTGAAGCTGTCGGCGCTCGTAAAGCCAATCTCATTGACGACGCTAAGCTGAAGCAAATTGAGAATTCTGCCTGCCCTGGATGTGGGTCCTGTGCCGGTATGTTTACAGCCAACTCGATGAACTGCCTATCGGAGGCATTAGGTATAGCGTTGCCTGGTAACGGTACTATACCCGCTGTTCATTCAGATAGGATAAAGCTGGCAAAGCTTGCAGGCATGCATATAATGGAGCTCGTAAATAATGGTATAACTACAAGAGATATAATTACTGAAGAGGCGATCAAAAATGGACTTGCTGTAGACATGGCACTAGGCTGCAGCACCAACAGCGTGCTACACCTACTTGCGATTGCCAATGAAGCAGAAATAGACCTGGATTTAGAAATAATAAATGAAATTAGCTCTAAAACACCTAATCTATGTCAACTTGCTCCTGCTGGCAACACCCATATCCAAGATCTGAACCAAGCTGGAGGAATACCTGCTGTAATGTCGCTTTTAGCCGAAGGAGGATATATAAACACTTCTTTAATGACAGCTACAGGAAAAACCGTGGGAGAGAATATCAAAGGGCATTACAATAAAAATGAGAACGTAATTAGACCTCTTGATAATCCTTACAGCACCACTGGCGGTATTGCAGTACTTTGGGGCAATATTGCTAAAGACGGATGCGTTGTAAAGCGTTCAGCGGTAGATCCTGAAATGCTTGTGCATAGTGGACCCGCCCGAGTTTTTGACAGTGAAGATGAGGCAATCGAAGCTATATACAGCGGAAAAATAGTTGAAGGCGATGTGGTAGTTATTCGCTATGAAGGACCTAAAGGTGGTCCCGGCATGCGCGAAATGCTTAATCCTACCTCTGCACTAGCAGGGATGGGTCTTGACAAGAGTGTTGCTTTGATTACCGACGGCCGATTCAGCGGAGCTTCGCGGGGGGCATCCATAGGTCATATTTCACCTGAGGCAGCAGCGGGTGGAGAAATAGCGTGCATTGAAGAAGGCGATATCATCAAGATTGATATACCTAATAACTCAATTAACGTTGATCTTTCAGATGAAGAGATAAAAAAAAGGATGGCAAATTGGAAACCAAAGCAACCAAAAGTTGAAAAGGGCTGGTTAGCTAGATACGCTAGAATGGTGTCCTCAGCAAACACAGGAGCGATTTTGCTTTAGTAATTACGGGTACAGCTATAGCTTAGCTGTACCCTATTTAAACTTGAAAGGATGAAGCTATTGGACAGACTGAATAATTTGAACATTAAGTTGCATTCGCTTGTCATCTTCCGAAATCTATTATCAGATGGCCTTATAATAAAACTATCAGAATTGCTGTCTATGTCCGACAAGCCACCATTAGAACAGGTTTCTTGCTATTCTTCCTTTGTTAATCACCTATTTAAAGAAGATATCAACCTTTCCAACTATATACTAAACCTCATCTTAGAGGACGAAAATATATTCATACTTAGACAGGCCCAAGGGCTTGATATAGATAATGAAATAAAGGAAAGTTTAATAAATGAGTTAAAAATACTTGAAGAAATATCCCAACTAACTTCTAAAGAAGTAAAAAGTTTTATTAAACACAACTCTTACCTTCCCTCTTGGAAAAACAATAAACAAACTGACTTTTATTCCACATACATGGAAAGGGTTGAGAATATCTCAACCCTAGGATACGGCATGTATTCAAAGTACCATGTTTTTAATCTGATGGACGACAAAATTCGTCCGGTGTTAAATCCTGATAATATTAAGTTAGTAGACCTGTTTGGCTACAACAGGGAGCGCAAAGCAGTAGTGGATAACACCCTATCATTTTTGAACGGCAAACCTGCAGCAAACGTACTACTATATGGGGATTCGGGTACCGGGAAGTCCTCTACCGTTAAAGCAATCGCAAATGAATTTAAAGAAAAAGGTCTAAGGTTAATTGAAATTTCAAGAGATAACTTACAGGCAATACCTGTGGTTGCCAATGAGATTAGTAAAAATCCCTTGAAATTTATACTGTTTATAGACGATATATCTTTTCAAGATAATAAATAATAAAGAGTTTGGAATTCTAAAATCCCTATTAGAAGGCTCGGCTTACTCAAGATCACCAAACCTTTTAGTATATGCCACAAGCAATAGGAAGCACCTGATAAAAGAGAGTTTCTCTGAAAGGGACGGCGATGATATCCATATAAACGAAACTATTCAGGAAACCATCTCCCTTTCGAAAAGATTCGGTTTATCGGTATATTTCGCAAGGCCTAATAAAGAAGAGTATCTCATGATAGTAAATGAACTTGCTAAGCAATATGAAATAGATATAGAAGTAGAAAGGTTGAACCATGAAGCTGAAAGATATGCCCTTCTGCGAAATGGGCGCTCGCCTAGAATAGCTCGTCAATTCATAGAGAGTATAAAGTAAAAGCACTCGGCCAGAGTGCTTTTTCGAATGATTTTTGTAATATTCTTTAACAATGTTCACGCTAACACAAACATTGTAAATTTTTTTAGAGTTTTAAGCGAAGGTTTTCCCCTCAGTTTGTTGTAATGTAGGTCGGGTATACTATAATTAAAATATAATCAA
>JAAYHT010000323.1 GCA_012735285.1 Clostridiales bacterium
TGGCTTAGATATGAAGCCTCGGAAAGAAAAGGCTAAAAAGCCGCAAAAGAAACCGTCAAACAGCACATTTAGTGCAAAAGACAAAGCCAGACTCATGCTCTTAACTGTATTCATAGGTTTATTATGTATATGTTTAATAGTGACTGCAGCTTATTCAGCACAGGTTAAGTATAATATAAATGGCATAATAGCTGAATGCGAAGAAGTCCGTGGAGATATTCAAAACTTAAATGCTGCAATAATGAGTGCTACAAATATTAAAGTTATCGAGGAAGAAGCTATTAATCAACTAGGTATGATATATCCCACTATAGAACAAATTAAATATATCAGCAGTGGAGACAAAACACAGGATCTTGCACTGACGTTAAAACAAATAGCTTATAATCAATAAGCCCATCTCTAAGTCATAAAATACTAATTATAATAGTAAAATATAGCAATACAAAGGAATAACTGCATATGGTATAATGTCCGGATAACTGAATGAGGGTAAAGTAGTTTTATCCGGATTTTAAATTTAAAGAGGCGGTATTATGGTACCAAGTACAAATAGGAATAAAAAAAGGCTAATTTTTGTATTTTTTATAATATGTATAGTATGTACTGCATTAATATTCCGAGTGGGTTGGATACAAGTTGTTGCTAGTGATAGATATGCAAGATTGGCAGTTGAACAGCAAACTATGGATACACCCATACCTGCGAAACGCGGGGTTATTTATGATAGAAATAAAAAAGAACTAGCTATTAGCGCTATTTCAAATACTATATGGGCGCGCCCTGCTGATGTCAAATCCGCAAGGTCAGAAGAAGAAGGACGCCAGAAGTTAGAAAATACTGCAAGAAAACTAGCAGAAATTCTAGAGATGGACTATGAAAAGGTACTTGAAATTATTTCACAGGAAAGATCTCTAGTTAGAGTTGCTAAATACGTTGATAAAGAAAAGGCTGATAAGATAAGGGAGGCACGGCTTAAGGGTATTTCAATTGCGGAAGATGTTAAAAGAACATATCCATTAAAAGCATTTGCAGCACATGTTTTAGGAAGCACCACAGATGATAATAGGGGGCTTTCCGGAATAGAATTAAAATATGATAAGTACCTAGCAGGGACACCGGGAAGGTGGATAAAAAACACTGATGTTGCAGGTGATAGTTTATCTCACGGAATCGAAAGATACTATCAGGCAGAAGATGGTCTGAGCATAATGCTGACTATTGATGAAGTTATACAGCATTATGTTGAAAAATCAATTAAACAAGTTCAAGCTAATACAAAAGCAAAACGAGTCTTTTGTTTAATAATGGATCCAAAAACGGGAGATGTCCTTGCAATGGCCATGACTCCCGATTTCGATCCAAACGATCCAAGAACACCGCTAGACAAAGAAGAAGCTAAATATGTGGAAAGTCTAACTGATGAAGAAAAATTGATTTATTGGAATGAAATGTGGCGCAATCCTATGATAAGCGACACTTATGAACCCGGATCAACATTTAAACTTATAACCACTTCAATCGCTTTAGAAGAAAGAGTAACAAATTTAAATGAAAAATTTACATGCACAGGCAGCACGAATGTTGCGGGCACAAAGTTATCATGCTGGAGATCCTATAACCCTCATGGAGTACAAAACTTAGTTGAAGCAGTGCAGAATTCGTGCAACCCCGTATTTGTAAACCTTTCTCAAAGGTTGGGAATAGAAATGTATTACGAATATCTAGAGAAATTTGGACTAATGCATAAGACAGGTATAGATTTCCCCGGTGAGGGAGGTAACATTCTTCAAAACAAAGAGACTGCTGGCCCGGTGGGATTAGCTACAATGTCTTACGGGCAGGGCATTGCAGTAACACCAATAAGCTTATTAACAGCAATTTCTTCGCTGGGAAACGATGGCATGCTTATGCAGCCGCGTTTAGTAAAAGCCCTATTAGATGAGCAAGGCAACATTATCGAAAGTTTTGAACCGAAAAAGGTAAGGCAGGTAGTTTCAAAGCAAACTGCAAATGAAATGTGCCTAATTATGGAATCAGTTGTATCAGAAGGTGGAGGCGGAACAGCCAAGATACCAGGATACCGCATAGGGGGAAAGACTGGGACAGCAAATAAAGTTGTAGGCGGTGTATATGTAAATGATACATATTCTTCCTTCGTAGGCATGGCACCGATGGACGATCCGAGACTTGCGATATTACTTGTAGTTGACTCTCCTCAAGGGGTCAAATTTGGAAGTCAGACTGCTGCTCCCGGAGTAAAGGCAATTTTAGAAGAGACTTTAAGATATCTAAATGTTAAAAAGAGCTTCAGCGAGGAAGAGTTACAACAATTAGAAAGCCAGATGGTTGTAGTACCTGATGTTATAGGTGAAAACTTTAGTGAAGCAATTGGCATCCTTGGAGGAGCAGAGCTTACTTATGTAGTTTCGCCCACAAAAGATATTGATCAAGATTTTACTATCGTGGATCAATACCCAAAACCAGGAGAAAAAGTCAAGAAGGGTAGTAACGTATATCTCTATTGGAAATAGGAGGGGCGTTTAAATATATGAAGCTTAAAGCTTTATTACATAATACGGGGATTGAATGCCCACCAGAATGGGAAGAAATAGAAATTACAGGGATTAGTTACGATTCTCGAAAAATTAAGAAAGGAATTATGTTCGTATGTTTGATTGGTGAGAATACAGATGGACACATATATGCAGTAGATGCAATGTTAAGAGGGGCCTCCGCAATAATATCTGAAAAGGATTTAGAGTTACCGTCGGTTGCTGTTTTAAAAGTTGCTGATACAAGAGAAGCATTGTCAGCGATATCAGCAAATTTTTATGGAAATCCTGCAGATAAATTAAATCTCTTTGGTATAACAGGAACAAATGGCAAAACCACAGTAACATATATGTTAAAAAGCTGTATAGAATCCCAAGGTATTCCTTGCGGCTTAATAGGTACTATTTCATATAAGATTGGTGAAAAAGAATATGAGGCTACTCGTACTACACCGGAATCATTAGATCTACAAGCAATTTTTAATGAGATGTTGAATCAAAATATAGAATATTGCGTTATGGAAGTGTCCTCACATGCTTTACAGTTAGGACGTGTAGAAAGAATAACTTTCGACTACAGCATTTTCAATAATCTAACTCAGGAACATTTGGATTTCCATAAGGATATTGAAGAGTATTACCAAGCAAAAAAAAGATTGTTTATGAAGACTGAAAAAGCGGCAATTATAAATGTAGATGATAAATATGGAGAACGTCTTCTTATAGAATTAACTAATGAGGTAGGAATAGACATTGTTTCATGTTCATTGAGAAATGAAGATGCTGATTATTATGGAGAAGTAGTTGAAAAAAATGAAAAGATCTCAAAACTGAATGTTTACAAGAATAATAAACTACTAGGTATGCTTTTAATAAATACACCTGGGGTCTTTTCTTTATATAATGCATTAGTAACAGCAGCATGCTTACATACAGCTGGAATAGATTTTACCTCGATAGAAAAGGGTTTAGCAGAACTTAAAGGAGTTCCTGGGCGCTTTGAGCTAGTAGAAAATATTAAGGATATACCGATAATAGTTGACTATGCTCATACACCCGATGCTTTGAAAAATATATTATTAACTGCCAAGGATATCGTAAAAGGTAGGTTAATATGTGTATTTGGTTGCGGAGGTGACAGGGACCGTTCTAAAAGGCCTTTAATGGGTAAAGTGGCTGGAGAACTTTCGGATTATTGTATAATAACAAGTGATAATCCTAGAACAGAAAGCCAAAAGCAAATATCCTTGGATATAGAAGAGGGTTTAAAGCAAACTGATTGTAAATATGAGGTTATTGAGGATAGGCGTAAAGCTATTAATAGAGCACTTTCTATTTATGAAAAAGGAGATTTAATTGTAATAGCTGGTAAGGGCCATGAAAACTATCAGATAATAGGTGGAGCAAAAACATATTTTAGTGATAAAGAAACAGTTCTTGAGCTCATAGAGACTGAACATGGGAGGATCTAATGAAAAGAATTAGTATAAGTGAAATAATACAGGCGACATCCGGGGAATTAATTAGCGGCGATCCTTCATCCATGGTGGATGGAGTATCTACGGATTCACGTACTGCGGAAAAGGATATGCTGTTTATAGCATTAAAAGGAGAAAAACATGATGGCCATGATTTCTTAGATCAAGCAATAGAAGCAGGCTGCTCTGCGCTTATAATATCTAAAGAGTCAGGTTCGATCAATGCATTAGCTAAA
>JAAYHT010000324.1 GCA_012735285.1 Clostridiales bacterium
AGGCATATAACAAGATTAAAAATGCCATTATTACATATGAATTACCGCCTGAAACCATATTGGTTGAGAGAACTTTAAGTGAGCAATTGGGAATAAGTAGAACTCCAATAAGGGAAGCATTAAAACAGCTCGAGGTAGAAGGATATGTTTCAAACTTGCCGGGTAAAGGATTTTTCGTATCCAAATTGTACTATGAAGACTTTATTGAATATTTTGAAATAAAGGAATCACTGGAATCAATGGCAGCTAAATTATGCTGCATACGTAAGACAAAAGAGATAATTGAGGATTTAGAGAATTGCTTTTATGCACATAAAGAAGCGGTTGAATCTAAAGAATACGATGTTGCCCATGAGCTTGATATCGGTTTTCACCTAGTATATATCAAAGGTTCTCAGAATCAACGATTAGAAAATGCAATGAAGAGTGTCAATGATATAACCAGAAGAGTCTTATATTCCGGCCAGTATCCTCATAGTAGATACGATACATTGGTAATACATCATGAGAAAATTCTTAATGCAATTAAATCTGATGATCCTGAAAGTGCCCGAATTGCAGCTGCTAATCACATTGAAGATGTTAAAAATTATTGGAAAAATGAGATCTTTCATCGCTGAAGTATGGTTATTCGCTTTATTTATTGTAATTATTTAATTCGTTGGACGAAAGTTTAATGTCTTTCGTCCTTTTAGTTTTTAAGATAATTATCGTATCGATGGTGGTATAATAAAAGATATAAGAAACTTCTAGGCGAGAAAATGGCTGTCTTAGCAAGAATCTTAAAAGAATTGGGTTATTGAATTTAGCCTAATCTATGTTATTATATTTCTTAGCATATTGAGGAAGGGAATAAATGGGCATAATTAAACTGATATTCATTAGGCATCCAGAGACTGAGGCCAATGTAAAAAGGCTAGTTTATGGCAGGACAGAATCTGAGTATACGCCTAGAGGGATTGAGAGTATTGCCTGGGTATTAGAACAGCTTTCTGATACAAGTATAGATAGGATATATGCCAGTCCTTTGAAGAGGGCAGCATTTTTGGCAAGTGAAATAGCTAAGAGCAATAGCCCTCCTATCGAAGTAGTCTTTGATGATCGCCTGATGGAGATGGATTTTGGTAACTTTGAGAATAGGACTATTGAAGAGATCATGGAGATCTTTGGGGAAGAGCTGCTTCACTTTAGGAATGATTATGTGAACTTCAGGATTCCAAAAGGGGAGTCATTCAGCCAAGTTAAGGATCGAGTAAAGGAGTTTATCAAGGAATTAGAGGCGCAAAAAGAAAATGAGACTGTAGTTGTAGTGGCCCATTCTTTGGTGATACGTGCAGCCCTCTCTTTTTTGATGAATATTCCTTTAAAGGAAGCAAGGCGTTTTGATATAAGGCCTTCGGGGATTGTAGAGATTAATAGCGATGGTATTTTATCTAAACTAATATATCCAACTACATAATATTACAAGAGCTGCGGCTCTCATTAGGTTTGCAGCAAAAGGAGAACAGACATGGAACAAAAGAAATTCTATATTACCACACCAATTTATTATCCAAGTTCCAATTTGCATATTGGACATACTTACTGTACTGTCATGGCCGATGCCATGGCCAGGTTCAAGAGATTAACAGGTTATGATGTAATGTTTCTAACCGGTACTGATGAACACGGTCAGAAGATACAGAAGATCGCTCAGGAACATGGAGTTTCACCTAAAGAATATGTTGATGAAATAGTTGGTGGCATAAAAGAGTTATGGAAGACTATGGAGATATCTTATGACGACTTCATAAGAACGACAGAAGAACGCCATGTAAAACGTGTTCAGGCCATGTTTAAGCAGATGTATGAAAATGGTGATATCTATAAGGGTGTATATAAAGGAAGATATTGCACCCCCTGCGAGGCTTTTTGGACTGAAACTCAAGCTGTTGACGGCAAGTGCCCTGACTGTGGAAGACCAGTTGAGTATGCTGAAGAAGAAGCAAACTTCTTCAGACTGTCAAAATATCAGGATAGGCTGATTGATCTGTTTGAAAACAACCCTGAATTCTTACAGCCTGAAAGCAGAAGAAATGAGATGCTCAGCTTTGCAAGGCAGGGTTTAGAAGATCTTTGCATTTCCCGTTCATCATTTGACTGGGGTATTCCAGTACCTATTGATGAGGGTCATGTAATCTACGTATGGTTAGATGCACTTTCTAACTACGTTACAGCCTTGGGATATCCTGATGATCCTGAGAAATATGATAAATATTGGCCAGCCGATGTTCATCTGGTTGGAAAGGAAATAGTGAGATTCCACACAATAATTTGGCCTGCTATGCTGATGTCCCTCTCACTTCCACTGCCTAAAAAGGTACTTGGGCACGGATGGATTCTATTAGAGGGCGGAAAGATGTCTAAATCTAGAGGCAACATAGTAGATCCGGTGAAACTGATTGAAAGGTATGGAGTTGACGCTCTCAAATATTTCTTGCTCAGGGAGTACACCTTTGGCCACGATGGAGTTTTCACTAATGAAGTGATGTTAAATAGAATGAACTCAGACCTGGCAAATGACCTTGGAAATCTGGTAAGCAGAACTGTAACCATGATTCAAAAGTATAATGATGGGATAGTTCCTCCTGCAGGCAAGGAAGAAGGACCTGATAAGGAACTAAAAGAAATGGTCCTGGGTGCTGCGGCCAAGGTTGAAAGGGAGATGGATAAATTCAGCTTCAGCACAGCCCTTGAGGAAATATGGACTGTCATAAGAAGAACCAATAAATATATTGATGAAACCACACCTTGGTTACTTGCTAAGGATGAGGCTAATAAAGAGAGACTGAATACTGTGCTTCACAATTTAGCCGAGTCTATAAGGGTTGTTTCAGTTTTAATATATCCCTTTATGCATACCACTTCTACAAAGATAAGGAAGCAGCTTGGCTTGTGGTATGCTGATCCTGAGTGGAAGGACACTCAAGTTTTCGATCTAATGGATGGAGAGAAGGTAAAGAAAGGAGACGCTATATTCCCCAGAATGGATATTGAGAAGGAATTAAGCGAATTAGAAGAGATGAATGAAGAAAACAAACCCAAAAAGGAATATCCACCAATTAAAGACATTATTCAGTTTGAGGACTTTGACAAGATAGATCTCAGAGTAGGCGAAGTTGTTGCCTGTGAAAAGCATCCTAATGCGGACAAACTTTTAGTTTTCCAGATCAAGATGGGCGATGAGACCAGACAGATTGTTTCCGGAGTAGCGGACAGTTACAAACCTGAGGAAACAATAGGTCAGAAAGTAATAGTGGTTGCCAACCTTGCCCCGAGAAAATTCAGAGGAAAACTTTCTAGCGGCATGCTTCTATTTGCCGATAATGGAGATCGATACGAATTTGTTACAACCAAGGCTCCCCATGGCGAGATAGTTAGCTAGGAGATTATTATGCTTTTTGACTCACATGCACATATAAATAACCAAAGATATGATGATAAAAAACTAAAGAGCTTGGTTCGCGATATCGAAGAATCCGATGTATCCTATGTTATGGATGTTGGATTCGATTTAGAGAGTTCCGTAAGGGCAATAGAGCATGCAAGCAAGTTTCCTTGGTGTTATGCTGTAGTAGGCTGTCATCCCCATGAGGCTAAAACCATGGATGAAAACACCATGATAATGTTTAAGGGGCTGCTTAAAAAACCTAAGGTAAAGGCAGTAGGAGAAATAGGGCTGGATTACCATTACAACTTTTCTGAACCTGAAGTACAGCAGTACTGGTTCCGCCGTCAAATACAATTGGCATTGGAAAACTCAATGCCCATTGTTATCCACGATAGAGAGGCCCATCAGGATGTAATGGAAATTTTGAAACAAGAGGGAGCATTCAGCAAAAACAGGACGGATCAGTTTCCCAAACAGCCCAACGGGCTGCCCGATGCCAAGGTTTTGCTGCATTGTTATTCAGGTAGCAGAGAAATGGCAGAGCAATATATTAAACTAGGGGCTACAATTTCTATAGCAGGTCCGGTGACTTACAAGAATGCCAGAAAACTTATTGAAGTTGCAAAAGCAATACCTATTGAACACCTGCTTATTGAAACAGACTCCCCCTATTTAACCCCAGTACCCCACAGGGGTAAGCCTAATAAACCTCCTTATGTGGAGTTTGTAGCCCGTAAGATTGCTGCGATTAAAGATATGTCTTACGAAGAGGTGGCAAAAATCACCTGTGAAAATGCGAGAAGGTTCTTTGGGATATAATTTGTCGGAAATTTGTTAGTTTCTAAGACAGCATTCTACAATGTTCGATTAACCCCCCTTTATATAATGAGGCAAAAGGGGGGATATATTATGGAATTGTTGTTGGACAACCTTAAAAATGTTTTCAGCAAGAAAAAACATGAGCGTACAAAGACCTCCGTCATTTCCGACAAGAAACTACTTGTTAGAATGTGTGTTACAGGAGTATTATCCTTTCTAATAGGCAGGGTTGCTCTCCTGTTTTCAATGGAACCTTGCGCTTTAGCCTTTATGACTGTTTTGATGGCAAGAAGTAAAGCCAATTTATATGC
>JAAYHT010000032.1 GCA_012735285.1 Clostridiales bacterium
CTAGTAACGATAAACATGTTCCTATAGACACATGTACCTTCGAGGCTAATATGAAAGTCCAATAAGGCGATTTGTCACTTAATGTCAATAACATCAGGAAAATACTTGGCACAAACACAACATAGCTTAACCTAAACGCATCTAGCGGCATTTCTGACAGCAGACTAGAAAAAACACAAATAAGAAACAATAAAACCATAAGACTGAAGATGATCATTGGCTTGGTTTTATAACTTAACTTGATATTAAACAAGGAACTAAAAAATATGGCACGTTGTACAAAAAAAACAATATATGCAAAGTTTATTCCATCATTGCGTGCAAGAGATAAGCTCAATAGCAATGGAGAAAAAATAAGTAACACAATCCTTTTATTTGGTTGCCCGCTATATTTAAGCACGCTTTATCCTCCACATTTACAGTATTAATATTTCTTCCCATTTTGGTAAAATACATTTGACTTCAAAATCTTTAACCCTTTCCTGTCCTTTGATTGAGTATTTTTTCATTAGTTGTTTGTTATTATAAAGCTCCAAGATACTGTCTGCTAAGATTTTTTCTTCTCTCGTTAGTGGATGAGTATGATCGTACATGGTACCGTTACACACCGGCACTAAAATCCCGTATTCTGCATATTCGATTTGGTCGGTTTCACATTCTATGGCAGTATTTGGAGCAAGAATTTCCCTCGGACCTGATCTGCAATCACTCGCAATTACCGGAGTACCACAGGCCAGAGCTTCGATTATCACATTTCCAAAACCCTCATATAGAGATGGAAATACAAATACATCTGAGTTTTTAACAAATTTAAATGGATTATTGACAAATCCCATAAAAAACACGGAATTTTCTAATTGTAAATCCTTAACCAATTGCTTCAAATAACTATCAAGTGGACCCTGACCCAAAACAATTAACCTAGCATTGTATATCTTCTTTCTCACACGGTCAAATGCTCTTATAAGATGCCATTGGCCTTTCGCATATGTCAACCTTCCAACAGTTATTATGGTAAAACATCTATCATCAAACGTATCATCGACTAAGCTCTCTTGCGCAAACTTTTTAATTTTTGGGATATCAATTGGGTTATAAATATGGCTTACTATTTCCTTGATTAATCCATATTCTTTACAAAGATCTTGAGCCACACCCTTAGAAATAGCAATAACACTATCTGCTTTATTGTAAAGTAATCTAATGAGAAGTTTGTTTATTTGCCCGTAGAAATTGTTAACTCGTTTTGACAAATGACTATGTACTGAAATTATTACTTTCTCATTCCTTCTCGACAATATATTAACAATATTTGCGCTATCTAAAAAACTGATTGAGAAATGTATGCTATAATCTCTTTTAATTCTTCTAACCCGGAAAACTCTTCGAATTACATTTAGGATTTTCATAAAAAGCTTTTCGCTGCTTTTAATATTTAGATCAATCAAAGTCCCTCCATGCTGATATGCAATAGCCTGGGAATCAAAAACAATAAGGTATAC
>JAAYHT010000033.1 GCA_012735285.1 Clostridiales bacterium
CCACCCCCCTTGGCATGACGGTGATTAAAGATGACTTTGAAAGCTTTGATTTCTTAGATCGATTAGATAGCCAAGTTCTTTTGTGTGATTTAATATATAGCCAAATAAAGACAAATTTGCTTTAAGATGGAGAGAAAAGAGGGCTTAAAACCATGGGTGGTTTACCCATGTTGATTTACCAAGCCCTATTTACAGACCAGCTTTTCTTAGGTGCAGAACTATCGTTTAAAAAAGCCTACAAAAGAGCTTATAACAATCTTATAGGAAAGGTTGAAATATTATGATTATAGTACTTAAACCTGATGCCAAGGAAGAGGCAATAGAAAAGTTAATAGACAAAATTAGCCACCAGGGACTCGCGGTTCATGATATCAAAAGGGGCGGAGTTGGGCGTATGTTGGGGATTGTAGGAGATATACCCCAAGCTTTGCAGGATTCATTGGATAGAGTCGATATCGTAGAGTCAGTGCTAAAAGTTAGAGAACCCTATAAACTGTGCGGAAGGCGTTTTCATCCGGAGGATACGGTTGTTAGCGTCGGGGATGCAAAGATAGGAGGGGGAAACTTCGCTGTTATAGCAGGCCCTTGTTCTGTGGAAAGTGAGGAACAGATACTTTCTATTGCCCGGGACATAGCTAACTCCGGAGCCAAATTCCTTCGAGGAGGTGCTTTTAAACCTAGAACATCGCCATATTCCTTTCATGGACTTGGATTAGACGGCCTTGAGCTTTTAAAGATAGCTAGGCAGAAGACAAACTTGCCGATAGTAACTGAAATTTTATCTCAAGAGCATTTAGAAATCTTTGCTGAAGACGTAGATATAATCCAAATCGGAGCTAGGAATATGCAGAACTTCACCCTTCTAAGAGAAGTTGGAAGTCTGAAAAAACCTGTGCTTTTGAAAAGAGGCCTTTCGTCTACTCTGGAATAGCTGTTGATGGCAGCTGAATACGTAATGAACGGGGGGTCGGATCAGGTAATCCTATGTGAAAGAGGAATACGTACCTTTGAAACCGCTACCAGGAATACTTTGGATTTGTCGGCAGTACCGGTGCTAAAACAGAAAAGCCATTTGCCTGTAATCGTAGATCCCTCCCATGGAACAGGTTACTGGTATCTTGTTGAGCCTCTTTCATTAGCCGCAGTAGCTGTTGGTGCAGATGGGCTAATTATTGAAGTGCACAATATGCCCCAGAATGCCCTTTGTGATGGTCAGCAGTCGATCACACCTGAAGTTTTCCACCATCTTATGAAGAAGATAAAGCGTGTATATCAAGCAGTACATGAATAGATATAGAAATAGAGGAGGTAGCTAAATGAATAGTGATTTAAGAGTAATTAGAGATAAGTTGGATGCTATAGACCAGAAACTAATTGAACTCTTTACTCAGAGAATGGATTTGATTAATGAAGTTGCTGAAGTAAAGAGGGCAGCCAATATATCCATTTCCGACGAAGCCCGTGAGCAGGAAATAATTGATAGAATGGTAAGCTTGAGCAAGACTGAATACGCAGGCGAAGCTAAAACATTCACAGGGACACTTTTAAGTCTTTCAAAATACAGGCAGAGAAAACTACTTTTCGACAACAGGGAAGAAGAGTTATTACCTCCTTCGCGAAAAGCCCCAGAAAAAGATATTTCAGTCGCATATCAGGGAGTGCCCGGAGCCTGGGGTGAGCAGGCTGCCATACAAATGTTTAATGATAATGATAAGATGGGATTGGATAGCTTTGAGGAAGTATTCAAATCGGTCAAAGAGGGTCAAGTGGATTACGGAGTCGTGCCTATAGAGAATTCAAGGACAGGCGCCATAGGAGAAGTTTATGATCTTCTAAGAAAATATGGTTGCTATATTGTAGCACAAACCTGGGTGCCTGTACGACACTGTCTAATTGCAAACAAAGGCACCAAGTTGGAGGATATAAGGGAAGTATTCTCACACCCCGAAGGTTTTAGACAATGCCGTAATTTCTTAAAGGGAAGACCATGGGACTTAAGCTCTTGCAGGAATACTGCAGTAGCTGTGGAGATGGTTGCTAAGGAGAAGGGTAATAAGCGCATAGCAGCGATTGGTTCCAAAAGGGCTGCAGACCTGCATGATTTGGATATAGTTGTTCCTGATATTATTGACGATAAAGCGAATAAAACTAGATTCATAGCCATTGCCTCAGCTCCTGAATACGACGAGACCTGCGATGCAATTAGCATTACCTTCAGTGTCAGCCATAGAAGTGGTGCTCTATGCGAAGTGTTATTTCACTTCATGTCAGCTGGTATAAATCTATCACGCATAGAATCAAGACCAATGATGGGAAATAAATATTGCTTTTTCACCGATTTAGAAGGAAATATACTTGATGAGAATGTAGCCCGTGGCATAAGAAATGCTTCAGCTTGCTGCGGATATCTGGAAGTGTTGGGATGCTATAAAAGCAACGTTTAAAATTTTAACAATGATGCTAGTATAATTTATAGACACATTTAGTTAAATTTATAGAATTACAATGAAGAAGGTGTGTGTAATGATTAAGATAATTTCAGTATGGTGCCCAAGAGTGGGATAGCAGTTAGACGGTTATGCCACTACAACTGTAATTAAATATAAAAGTTTATAAATGTAAAGTTGCCATTTTAAATATGTGTAAAAAATTATCAAAAGAGTAGAATATTCTTAACATTCACAAAAGTGCTTTATTATGTTGCGCTAGTAGTTAGTAGTTAATGAAAAGTAGCAAATTATTTTACATGAATTCATAGCCTTCTTTTTTGTCTTCACCTCTAGCTCGTTAATTAATGATATGAGATAATACATTTGTGTCAAAAAAGTATAAAAAAAGAAAGGCCTCTGATATAATGTTTTTCAACTTCAAAAACAAATATTGGAAGGAGACCTTTCTTATGAAAACAATTATAACAGA
>JAAYHT010000034.1 GCA_012735285.1 Clostridiales bacterium
ATGATTGACTACTCTAGATAGTAATATTTTTTTAATGTTTTTTGATATATATTTTTATCCTTGCGTATGTTAAAATAAAATATTGATATATGGCGATAGGGATTTTCCTGGGATATAAGAGTATGAGGTGGCCCCAGGGAGAGAGTAAAGTGAGTAAAAAAACAAATAAGGGTGATATCACTATTAAAGAGCTTCCTATGAATGAGAGACCAAGAGAGAAATTGATTAGATATGGTCCGGAAGCCTTGTCTAATAGTGAACTTCTAGCTATTTTAATTGGCACGGGCATGAAAAATACATCAGCCCTGACATTGGCAAGCCAGATACTGGCTTTAAGCGAGGAAGGAATATCTTATTTAGCCGACGTAACCCCGGAGGAGCTATCCAAAGTGCAAGGAATAGGAATAGCAAAGTCTTGCCAGATTATATCGGCAATAGAACTTGGAAAGAGGATAGCACAGACACCAAGGAACAAAAGGATTTCTGTAGGGTCACCTGAAGAGGTAGCAGCTCTTTACATGGAAGAGCTGAGATATAGAAAAAAAGAAATTTTTAAGGTAATTTTCCTCAACACTAAAAACGAGATTATTTTTACAGAGGATATTTCAATTGGCAATTTAAATAGTTCAATTGTTCATCCTAGAGAAGTATTTCGAAGCGCTGTGAGAAGAGGCGCAGCCTCTATAATAGTAATACATAATCATCCAAGTGGGAATCCTACGCCCAGTCAAAATGATATCAATGTTACTAAAAGACTGGTTGAAGTTGGAGAGTTAATAGGAATTCCAGTACTTGACCACTTGATAATTGGAGACGGGGTTTTTGTAAGCCTCAAAGAAAAAATGTTAATGTAAATAAACCGAAAGGAGAGCTAGAATGTGCTTGGGCTTTTTCACGCATGATATAGGGATTGATTTAGGTACTGCAAATACACTTATATATTCGAAAAATAAGGGGATTATTCTCCATGAGCCTTCTGTTATAGCTATAGATGAGGACTCGAAGACTGTCTTGGCTGTAGGTAATAAGGCAAAGGAAATGGTTGGACGAGCACCTG
This sequence comes from Clostridiales bacterium, assembly GCA_012735285.1. Taxonomy (GTDB): domain Bacteria; phylum Bacillota; class Clostridia; order Peptostreptococcales; family Anaerovoracaceae; genus JAAYHT01. The sequence continues at coordinate 1,058 of JAAYHT010000034.1, forward strand.
GGCATATAAGAGTTGTCAGGCCGCTTGAAGACGGTGTTATCTCAGATTTTATGATGACTCAAGCCATGTTAAAGGAATTTATTCGTAAAGTACTTCCGGAACACTCATTTTTAACAAAAGTAAGGATTGTAATCGGTGTACCATCAGGAGTTACCGGTGTAGAGAAACGTGCCGTAGAAGAAGTAGTTAGATACATGGGTGCCAAAGAAGTATTCATATTGGATGAACCGATGGCTGCTGCCATTGGTGTGGGAATCCCTGTAGATGAACCAAATGGATATATGATTGCGGATATAGGTGGAGGGACATCTGATATAGCTATTATAGCCCTTGGAGGTATCGTTACCAGTGTTTCTTTAAGGATCGCCGGTGATGAAATGGATGAGGCTATAATTGCATACATGAGAAAAAACTATAATCTATTGATAGGCGAGAAGACCGCTGAAGAAATGAAGATGAAAATAAACACCATTTACCCCGATGGATCTGAAGAATATTATACTATCGAAGCAAAGGGTCGTGATATAATCACAGGACTACCCAAATCTGTTGTAGTCGATTCGAAAGATATGCTTAATGCACTTCAAGAAATAATTGATATAATAATCGAAGGGATTAAAAATACCTTAGAAAACGCACCACCAGAATTATCTGCTGACATATACGCAAATGGCATGATTCTAGCAGGTGGAGGCGCTTTGCTCAAGGGTTTGGATAAGTTGATAGAGAGTCAAACCGGCTTAAAAGTAACAGTTGCTGAAAATGCATTAGAAGCAGTTGCTGAAGGAACTGGAAAAAGCTTGAGTAAAATTAGAAACCTGAAAAGATATACCATGAGGGATCGGAGATATTAGTAAATGAAATGGTATCAGGAACATGCAAGATTGATCATAATTCTGATAATTATACTATTACTATTGTCACTTACCATTGCATCATTTATTCATCAGGGGAGCAATTCCTGGTTAGGAAGACAGATTGAGAGTGTGACTGCCTTTATTCAAGAACCTGTATCAGGGGCAGGTAAGGGGATAAGCACAACGATAAGGGGTATTTTTCAATTTAGAAAACTTTTGGCTGAAAACAATGCGCTAAAAGAAGAAATAGCAGAACTAAAAAAAGAGCTTATAGACCAGACTCTTTTACAGGAGGACTTGGCCGAGCTTAGGAACTTATCAGCTGCGTTAAATTTTAAAAACCCACAAGAAAAATTCAGCCATGTTACAGGTACTGTGATTGCTATTGATGGTTCTCAATGGTATCGGATTTTCACAATTAATATAGGATCTAAAGATGGGGTTCATAAGGATGCTGTTGTAATAAATGCTGATGGTTTAATAGGCAGGGTCTTAGAAGTTGGTGAAGACTGGGCAAAGGTGATCTCGATAATAGATGAGAATAACAAGGTGAGCTTTCAAGTTTTTAGAGATTTAAGTCTTTTGGGAATACTATCAGGAGATGGTAATGGCGGGATCACCGGTTATATGCTCGATGAAAGTGCTACTGTTATTGAAGGTGATGTTTTAATTACCTCCGGGATGGAATTATATCCTCGCGGAATACCTATAGGAAAAGTCAGCCGTGTAGTTTGGGACAAGGATGCTCTGCTTAGAATGGTGGAGATTGATCCTGCAGTAAATTTTAATAACATTCAAAAAGTAACGGTGATAATAACAAAACCTAATACTGGAGTAGAGTCGTGAAGCGTGGATATGTTTTATTATTCTTTATTGTTGGCTTTATACTTCAATCGACCATGATGCTATATATCAATGTGCTAGGTATTACGCCAAATATTATCCTCTGCCTTGTAGTCCTTTTTTCTTTTGTATTTGAAGGGAATCAAGGCATTATATATGGAATTATTTTTGGCCTTATCCAAGATATATGCTTTTCAGTTCTGATTGGACCTGCGGCTATTTCCTATTTTTTAGTAGCTTTATTGATGATAGAGATTAAACGTTTCCTTAATAGGGATAGTTTATTAAATGTTCTTTTGGCGTCACTGATTGCAACCGTTATTTACTATCTAATAAACTGGGGCATAAGCACGCTATTTGGAGGAATTTATAGTTTTGTTTATGTTGCGAGAGGGACAGTAATACTTCTGGTGTTAAATTCAATAGCAATGATAATAGTATATCAGCTGATAGGAAAGAGAGCTATAAGATATCCTCAAGACAGATATTATAGGGGTAGGAGCTATTATTAAAAAGAAAAGAGCACATAGGACATGAGATGGATTAAGTTCAGACAAAATCAGATACAACTATTAATATTCGTATTGATGTTTGTCTTAATTTTTAGGCTTTTTACCTTAACAGTTGTCGAGGGAACCCATTGGGATGAAGCGGCGCAGGCGATAAGCATCAAGAGCGTATACACTTCGGCGCCGAGGGGTGAAATCCTGGACCGTTATGGGAGATTATTGGCAGGTAATAGGCCTAGTTTTACTGTGCAGTTTTCGCAAGGAAACTTAGATGATGAAACATTAAATGAGCAAATTGCTACCGTTATGTCAATATTAGAGAAAAATGGGGATACAGTAATCGATAATCTCCCTATAATACTCAATGATGACGGTACATTTTACTATACCTACGATAAAGCGATAGAAGCTTGGCTAATTTCACAGGATATGCCCATAAGCTATACTGCCGAGGATGCCTTTAACGAATTAAGATCAAGGTACGGCGTAGATGAAGGGCTAGATAAATATGAAGCCCAGATCGAGCTTCAGACTGTGTATAACGTTTTTCCGCCAATATCGGTGGTAAATATGAAATTTTTAGAACAGCTAAATAAGGAGAGCTTTTTAGGCAGATATTATTTAGATTATGATTTGACAGCAAAAGAAGCCTTTCATAAATTACGTGAAAAGTTTAAAATAGATTCTGGATTGTCAGATGAAGAAGCCAGAAAAATAATGATAGTCAGGAATGAGCTGGCATCACAAGGTTATTATAGCTATATTCCTGTGACCATTGCACAGGAAATCTCTAATCAGACAGTTGTAACACTTGAAGAAATAGGTTCGGAACTTTCCGCAGTAGATGTAGTTGCAGAATCTGTCCGCTATTATCCCAATGGGAAGACTGCAGCCCATGTATTAGGTTATCTTGGACAAATAAATGAGAGTGAGAAAGAAGCCTATCTTGAAAAAGGTTATAACGTTAGTGATATGGTGGGCAAGGAAGGTATTGAGAAGGCCTTTGAAGATATATTAAAAGGGAAAGACGGAATTAAGAATGTTGAAGTAAACGCCTTTGGCGATCTTGTCCGAACTATAAGTGATGATAGGCCAGAAAAAGGTACAGATATCTACCTCACAATAGATTTAGAATTGCAGAAAACTGCTGAAGAGGCCTTAGAGCAGGCTTTGGAAAAAATCCTAACAGCAGGAACCTTTGAAAGTATATATGGCAATTATAAGTACGGGAGAAAGTATAAAAACGCAAATGTAGGCTGTGTTGTAGCCCTTGAAGTCGAAACGGGCGATGTGCTTGCAATGGCGTCTTACCCTTCATTTGATCCAAATCTCTTTGCTACAGGTATTAGTAAAGAAGATTGGCAGTCGCTACAGTCGGAGAATCCTAGAGATCCCTTGTCACCACTGCCTTTATTCAATGTAGCGGCAAGAACAGCTGTACAGCCGGGATCAACTTTTAAAATGGTTACCGCTACAGCTGCATTGGACAGTGGGCTTGATCCAAAAAGGAAACTAAGAGATGGCGGTGCGGTTAAAGTAGGAAACCGTACCTACGGTTGTATATTATGGAATATGTACAGAGGTAATCATGGCTACTTAAATTTGCATGAGGCTATCGAGGTTTCTTGCAACTACTATTTCTTTGATATTGCAGTAGGAAGAGATTTCTATAGAGGTGGATCCTTAGGATATAATGAAGAGATAAATATAGATAAGATAACGCATTTTGCTGAGCAGTATGGCTTGGGGCTTCCAACCGGGATCGAAATAACAGAAACTGTAATACCCGTTCCTAGTGAAGCAAGGAAGATGTCAGCAATGAAAAACTACCTTAAAAATGTCCTAATAGGAAGGGCAGAACTATATTTTGTTGACGAAGTTATACAAGACAAAGAGCTGCTTATGGAACAAATAAATACGATTGTAAGTTGGACAGAGGAGAATCCCAGCAGAAATACTATAATAGATCGCCTATCCAAGTTGGGAATTAAAGAAGATAAGATTGAAACCGTATGTGACCTATGTAAATTTTCATATTTTAACCAAGCTACTTGGACCCTTGGAGATGAACTTAATATCTCCATCGGACAGGGGGAGAATGCTTATACTCCCCTACAAATGGCGAACTACGTCGCTACTATCGGTAATGATGGTAAGAGAAATAGAGTAAGTTTACTAAAGGCAATTGAAGGAGAAGGGTCTGTTGAAAAGGAAGAGCCAGTAGAGATAGAAGTGAAAGATAAGAATTATTTCAAGGAAATAATTGAAGGTATGAGGCGTGTTGACCATGGACCTAGGGGAAGTGCCAGGGCCATATTTGCAAATTTCCCTGTCCAGGTAGCAGCTAAAACTGGTACAGCTGAACGTGCAGGTAAAATTAATCCGCCGGATGAAGCTGAATACCTAAAGCAAAACTTAAAAAGAATCAACCCTTCATTGACCTGGGAGCAGGTTGAGGAGGAAATGAAACGCTTGCTTAAAGAATATCCGGATGTATATACTTCACATAATAGCGCTGCTAGACAGGCTGTTTTGAATTTATCCAGAGATAGGATTACAGCCAGTACACTGGATGCTTTTAAAGAAGATTATGATAACTTTGCTTGGTTTGTAGCAATGGCGCCAGCAGAAGATCCCAAAATTGCGGTGGCAGTATTACTTTTCCAGGGTGGTAGTGGAGGATATGCAGGTCCGGTTGCAAGAGAAGTAATAGGTAAATATTTAGAACTAGACAAGCAATATAAAGATTATAACTTAGATACTAGTATATCGCAGTGATGGTCAAAAGGAGTATTTAAAATGAAAGAAGTCATAGTTGTTGCATCAGGTAAAGGCGGTGTCGGAAAGACATTTTTTACTGCTAACATGGGTGCAAAACTAGCTCAAAAAGGTTTTTCCGTTGTTTTGATAGATTTGAATATTGGATTAAGGAGCCTAGATATATATCTAGGAATGGAGAATCGGGTTGTATATGATATTTCAGATGTAACATCAGGTACATGCCGCTTAAAACAAGCCCTTATTAAGGACAGGCGATTAAATAAGTTGTATCTGATGTCAGCTCCACAGAATAAATCAAAAGCTGATATATCACCAGAACAATTAACAGAACTCTGCAATGAACTTAAAGAGACCTTTGATTACATAATTATTGATGCGCCCTCAGGATTGGAAAAAGGCTTTACTTTGGCAGCAACACCAGCTGATAAGGCGGTTATTATTACTGTTCCAGAATATGCAGCAATCAGAGATGCGGATATGCTAGATCAAGTTTTAGATGGTATGGGAATAGAGAACAAAAGTGTAGTAGTAAATAAAATAATGCCTGAATTATATGGTAAAGGCATTGTCCCTGATCCTTTGGAAATATCAGATAGCTTAAGATCCCCCATATCTGGTCTTATACCATATGACCTAAACATAAATATCTCTGCCAATATGGGTGTTCCTATAGTACTAGCAAAAGGAAACTATATAGAAAAAAACATTTCAAATATAGTTGAAAGTATAATCCGTTAAAAGTTTATAACCTTACTGCGCATACATATATTTAGTACTATTCCAAGGGCTATCATATTGGTTAATACTGAACTGCCCCCGGCACTGATAAATGGCAAAGTTATGCCGGTTACAGGCATCAGCCCCATAGTCATCCCAATGTTTTGGAAGATTTGAAAGAAGAACATACCTAATATGCCGATAACGATTAAAGAACCGAAGGTATCCTTTGCATTTTTAGCAATTTTCATAATTCTATAAAGAAAGATCAAATAGAGAACAATTATTACAACTCCACCGACAAAACCCCACTCTTCTACAATTACTGAGAATATGAAATCAGAATCCTGAACCGGCAGGAATTTGAGCTCTTTTTGAGTACCTTCAAAGAGCCCTTTACCCAAGATCCCACCTGAACCGATAGCTACTTTCGATTGCCATACCTGGTAATTACCTGGTAATAGAAGATTATCAGGATGAAGAAATGCATCGATACGTTGTTTCTGATGCTCTGCCATAAATCTGTAAACTATTGGTATAGAAAGTACAACTATGGTTGCAACCTTAGCATAGAGTTTGCCGTCAACACCGGCTGCGAACAACATGATAGCAGCTATAACGGCGATAACTAGTGCGTTACCTAAATCATTTTGCAAAACTGCTATTATAGCAATAAAGGGAAAAACATATATTCCTGCTATTATCAATCCTTTGAGTGTATGCAAGTTTCCTTGATTACGGGTGAGATAACTGGCATAGCAGACAGTAAAGCTGATTTTAACTATTTCCGCTGGTTGAAAGTTCATAATACCAAGATCGATCCATCCTCTTGCTCCATACTGCTCTAACCCTAAGCCAGGTATAAAGACCGTAAAAAGGAACAAGATGGATATTACATAAATAATCTTATCCAGCTGTTCTAGAATTAGATAATCAAATAGCAATATAATAATTATAGCAGCCATACCTAAAATAAAAGCAGCAATCTGTATTTTCATACTGCGAGTGAAAGAAAAGCTTTCACTGTAGGCAGTACTTCCAATCATAATTACACTTATAACTGCAAAAATTATTGGAAGAATCAGCAGTGTTTTATCTATATTTTTTAACAAATCTTTGTAATAGTTCATCTTGGCTAGTCCCTCATTTTTCTTGACATATGACAATCCACTCCATTATAATATATATTGTGTATTTATATCAATATCTAAAAATAATGTACAAAATATAACAAAAAACTGAAAAAGGAGGTGTATTGAAATAAATGAGATTATAATTAGAATTATTATCGCAATTGTAGCCCTTTTACTCGGGCTTTTAATTGGATATATATTCAGAAAAACCGTCGGCGAAAAAGCTATCGGAAGCGCTGAACAAAGAGCGAAGAATCTATTGCTAGACGCTGAAAACAAAGCTGAAACTATAAAAAAAGAAATTACTATAGAAGCAAAAGAGGAAGCTCATAGAATAAGAAGCGCAGTCGAGCGCGAAATTCGCGAAAGAAGAGCTGAACTATCAAAAGCTGAAAGACGGTTGATACAAAAAGAGGAATCCATTGAGAAGAAAATTGAAAATCTTGAAAAAAGGGAGGAAGGATTAACACAGAGGGAACTTGAGCTTCAGGAAAAAGAAAAAGAGCTAGACGGTTTCATAGCAAAGCAAATCGAAGAATTAGAACGGATTTCGGGTTATACAGTTGAAGAAGCAAAGCAACTTCTTCTTTCCAACGTAGAAAAAGAGATTCGTTACGAAGCCTCTGTCATGATTAAAGATTTAGAAACTAAGGCAAGGGAAGAAGCAGAAAAGAAAGCCAAGGAAATTATTACAACTGCGATTCAAAGATGTGCAGCAGATCATGTAGCTGAGAGTACTGTTTCGGTTGTACCCTTACCAAATGATGACATGAAAGGAAGGATAATTGGTAGAGAAGGCAGGAATATAAGATCTATTGAAACACTCACAGGAATAGATCTAATTATTGACGATACGCCTGAGGCCGTTATTCTATCCGGTTTTGATCCAGTAAGACGTGAAATCGCTAGGCTAGCATTAGAAAAACTTATTATGGACGGTAGAATCCATCCCGCAAGAATTGAAGAAATGGTCGAAAAGGCCGAAAAAGAAGTTAATAACATTATTAAAGAAGAAGGAGAGCAGGCTACATTTGAGGTTGGAATACATAACCTCCATCCAGAATTAATTAAACTCCTAGGAAGATTAAGATATAGAACTAGCTATGGACAAAATGTTTTGAAGCATTCAATAGAGGTAGCTCATTTGGCTGGGCTCATGGCTGGAGAACTAGGATTGGATGTAAAGCTGGCTAAGAGGGCTGGACTTCTACATGACATAGGCAAGGCATTGGATCATGAGATGGAAGGGACACATGTAGATATCGGAATTGAAGTACTTAGGAAGTATAAAGAGTCCGAAGCTGTTATTAACGGTATGGCAGCTCATCATGGCGATTATGAACCTAAGAGTATGGAAGCTGCATTAGTCGCAGCCGCCGATGCTTTATCTGCAGCAAGACCCGGCGCCAGAAGAGAGACGCTCGAATCCTATATCAAGAGATTGCAGACTTTAGAGGAAATTGCCAATACAACCGTTGGAGTAGAAAAGTCATTTGCAATTCAAGCAGGTAGAGAAATCCGAATTCTAGCTAAACCTGAAGAAATGAGTGACGAGGAAATCGTATTCTTAGCAAGAGAAATCAGCAAGAAGATTGAAAATGAACTCGAGTACCCTGGACAAATAAAAGTAAATGTTATCCGCGAAACACGAGCAATAGAGTATGCAAGATAGATATTGATATAAAAGGATGGAATTTGAAACTCAACCGTGACATAATATTAGGTTTTAGTATAAATATTCTAGTCGAGTATGTAATCAGGCCGCAATCGCATAAAGCGATAGCGGCTTTTTTTATTCATTTGTATTCTCAATATTATGACTATTTGTATTATGATTACAATTACCTATAAAACGTGATATCCTTGGAAATTATGCGCGCAAATAAACAAATAATATATTCTCGACTAGAATTTGGAAAGGTACGATTAGCATGAGAGAAATTCAGGTGCACGAACGTCCTAGTATGGGGCAAATGATTCCTTTATCACTGCAACATTTATTTGCAATGTTTGGGGCCTCTGTTTTAGTTCCGATGTTAGTAGGGGTAAATCCTGCACTTCAGTTGTTATTTAACGGGATTGGTACACTACTTTATATAGCAATTACCAGAGGGAAAATCCCCGCATTTTTAGGACCAAGTGCCGCTTTCGTAGCAGGCATAGGTGCAGTTATAGCCAGTGAAGGTCACGCAGCAGCCTTAGCAGGTTGTATTGCAGTAGGTATTCTATTTGTTGTAGTTGGATATATTGTCAAAAAAGTCGGGATTGGTTGGATAGATGTGGTTTTACCACCCGCAATGGGGGCTGTTGTTGCAACGATTGGGTTAGGGCTTGCTGAGTATTCCGCAGGATTAGCAGGTCTCATCCCTGGATCTGTAGCTCCTGAAATGCAAGGGAAAACAATAGCAGTTTCCATGTTTACATTAGCTGTAGCAATCCTCGTCAGCGTGTTATGTCGCGGATTCATTTATAATAACTGGCGCGGAAACCCACTACTTTTAGGTGGTGGGAGGAGCGCCGCTTTATTTATCCCTGGCTTTCTATATATCTTTCTATCGTTTCTGCTGACACTTCTCCAATGCTGCAAGCAAAATAGCCACTGGACCAAAAAATCTTTTTCTCCCAATAATGCTTTGCAAGAATAGACTTGTGTTTTCCCCATAAGTAATGCGTCGTTTCCTGTTTTATGGCTTTTACTATGTCGCAAATTCTGTCGGTGGCATAATAACCAAGCAAAAGATGAATATGATCCTTATCTGTTTCCATTGAGATGACC
>JAAYHT010000035.1 GCA_012735285.1 Clostridiales bacterium
CTCCTTTTGGTTTTGTGTTGCAACTTAATCTTACAGGATTTTCTATCTATGCTCTACTTTTTTTATACAAAATAAAATGTTGGAGCTTCCGATTACTCGGTTACCCCAACATTTATTATAGATCCTTATAAACACACAAGTACTATTAGACAATACGAAATTAACTAAATTTACTAATAAATTGTACTTTTAGTTATAGTCTCTTATTAATCGCTTCTCTGAGCTCATCCTCACTTGGAATAATGTTGTCAAATACAACCTCATTATTTATTAACATCGCAGGTAAGTTTTTAACTCCAAGCTCACTTACCCTTCTTATACCTGCCTTAGTCTTAATTAGAGTTTCTCTCCAACTCAGCTTATCACCATAATCGTTTTCAACAGCTTTAACAGCCTCCACCATATACTGACATGGCGGACAACCTTCTGAGTCAAGGGTCACGATTTCAATAAAGGCCTTGCCTGGAACGATTTCTACTTCTTCAAGTTCTTCGCCCTCATCCACCTCAACTGAACTTTCAGTTGTGAAGGCATCAATGGAAGCAAAGTTGCCTGAAACAAAGTTGCCGATTGCAACAATATTTTCAATAGGTGTATCAAATGCTATGTCGCAACCTGGTGCTAGTATATAGCCTGGTCCTCCAGCAATCTCTATCTGTTTTTGCGCTTCCAATACATTGTCCATTTGAGATCCAAAGAGCATTACACTAGTTAAGGGTAAGTTACCTCCATAGGATATCTTATTCTTCCTAGCTATATCCCTAGCATAGGCTAGGTCAACATTCTCATCAAAAGCAATCCCATGGGTATGAGTCTGACATAGCAATTCAAAATTCTTTGTTACGTCCCCGCATACAAAGGTTACAACCTTGACTCCTAGTTCCTTTATATACTCATTTATATCTGTCATAAATGGAGTTACAAACTTTTTAAAATGTCTAGGAGAAATTTGGGATACCATCGGGTCTACGACTGCTATAACATCTACTCCTCTTTCTACATACATCTTGGCAAGATCTTTTCCTACGGCTGTAGTAAAGTTCATCAGCGCATGTACTTTCTCCTGAGCACGGTTCATATCTGCGAAAATTTTTGTTCCCTGTAGATGAAGAGCTAGGGTGAAAGGACCGCAAATCAGTCCGTAAACAGCAAGTTCATCTCCTATTTCCTTTACAATACGCTCAGCTGCTTCCAGTACAATAGGGTATCTGCCGTCATTTTCGGTAGGCTTTTTTAAATCTTCTAGAGCTACTTCATCAAGAATATGGGAAGATACAGAAGGAGGGTTCTTCTTAGCCCATTTCACATTACAGCCTAAAGCTTCTGCCTCCATTTGGATATCAAAGATTACCGGCAATCCATCAGGATTATATAATTCAGCAGCTTTTGTAATACCTGCAACTATATTATCAGCACTTTTTAGATATGTTTCAGCATCTAAACCAAGTAGATTAGCAGTCTGAACCCCTGCATAGGGTACCCAGGGAGTCCTGTCTGTTTCTAAGCAACTTAAGGCGCGAAGTACTCGTTCTTTTCCCGACATTGATGTATTGCAACAACAATCTTTATCACTCATAACATGTCTCCTTTTCTGTCTATTTATTGTACTTCATTAGAAAGTTGATAAGAAAATTATCGCATCAAACAATTCTTTTATTGATTCTTCATAATTCTTTTTAACTATTTCTGGACTATTCTTTAAGTGGGGATTCTCCTCCACTAGTTTTTCCCATGAGGGATATACTTCTGATTTTATTTCAGGTGTCTTTACAATCATTAGGGAAACCTCCTTATTTATATTCTCCATGCTTAGCAACTGTCTGGAGTACTGCTTTAAGATTCTCAGGATTTGCATCGTTAGGTGCAATTAGTACCTTGTCCAGTGCAAATATATAGCCGCCATCTGGAGCTAGATCATCAATGAGCTTTTCCGTATATTTCACAGCTTCATCCTTTGTAGAGTGGTTAATAACGTCTACAGGCATACCTCCCATAATACACAGGGTTTCACCAAGCTCCTGCTTCATCTTCTTGAAATCAGCACCTTCGACAAGTCCTACCACCTTCTTCTTTGGAAGTTCCTTAAGGAAGTCATAATAGGGCTCCCAATTTCCTTCCATGAATAGGATTGGAGTACATTCATTTTCTACCATGGTGTCAATCATCTTCTTAAATGTAGGCCAATAGAAGGTTTCGAAATCCTTAGGTCTTAGGTAAGTAGGAATATGGAGAGGAATAAAGATTCCGGGGAATATGCCTGACTCAACATTATGAATGGC
>JAAYHT010000036.1 GCA_012735285.1 Clostridiales bacterium
CTGAGCGTTTAAGGGAAGAAGTAAAGAAGAATAGGATACGAGATCCCGAGGGTGTCAAGTCTCAAATTAAAGACATAATTAAGGAACTTATAGATAAAGGAGAAAGATTAAAGCTATCTGATAAGGTGCCTTTGGTTATTCTAATGGTAGGAGTAAATGGGTCTGGTAAAACTACCTCGATTGCAAAATTAGCACATAGATTTCAAAAGGAAGGAAAAACGGTACTACTTGCAGCTGCAGATACTTTTAGGGCTGCTGCAAGTGAGCAGCTAGAGGAATGGGGTAAGCGATTAGGAGTTAATGTAATTAAGCATTCAGAAGGCGCAGATCCATCAGCAGTTATTTTTGACGCCATTCAGTCAGCTAAGGCTAGAAACATCGATGTGCTGCTATGTGATACTGCAGGAAGGCTTCAGACCAAGAAAAACTTAATGGCAGAACTTGAGAAGATGTATAAGGTGATAAACCGTGAGTTCCCTGAGGCCGATAAAGAAGCCCTGTTAGTTATAGATGCGGCGACAGGAAAGAATGCAATCTCCCAGGCTAAGGAATTTAGTCAAGTTGCCCAGATAACAGGAATAATACTTACTAAACTTGATGGAACGGCTAAGGGAGGCATAGTTATAACCATTGCTGACATGTTTGAATTACCTGTAAAATTCATAGGAACTGGAGAAAGCATTGAGGATTTAGAGCCCTTTGACCCAGCTAGCTTTGCAGAAGCAATATTTGAATAATAAAAACAAAAAACAACCTATTAAACAGGTTGTTTTTTGATAGGATGCTAAATGGCAAATAATGATAATAATGTTGTATATTGTAATTAACTATGTTACACTGTAACAAAACGAAAGGACATTAGTTAAAATATGGTTGTAGCAAGGGATGATATTAAAATAGTATACAATCAAACTGCAGAATATCCTGAGCTATTAAATCAGATTGAGAACCCGCCTGAAAAACTCTATTATGCAGGGAATCTGGATCTATGCAAGACAAGATGTCTAGCCCTAGTAGGAGCAAGAAAGGCAACAGCATATGGCAAGTGGGCAGCTTATAATATAGCAAAACGGGCGGCGGAACATGGAATAACCATTGTAAGCGGTTTGGCAAGGGGTGTGGATTCCTACGCACATAGAGGAGCCTTAGATGCAGGAGGTAATACAATAGCAGTTTTGGGATGCGGTATTGACATATGTTATCCTAAAGAAAACCAGTTACTTATGAAAAAAATTGCAGAAAGAGGATTAATAATATCTGAATATCCTATCGGGAGTTCTCCTCTACGTCATCATTTTCCCCTCCGCAATAGAATTATAAGTGGTTTATCCGAAACGGTTGTTATAGTTGAAGCTAGTCTTAATAGCGGTTCATTAATAACGGCTGAATATGCTTTAGAACAAGGCCGTGAAGTTTTTGCGGTTCCTGGGAATATTAATAACATATTTAGTATAGGAACTAATAAATTAATACAAGATGGAGCTACTCCGATAGTAGTAATAGATGACATATTAGAAGCATTTGACATAAAGAAAAGAATTGAACCTGAACTTACAAGAGATGAGAGAATAATTTTTAAATTAGTAAAGGATCATGAAGAAGTTACTATTAGTTTTCTTACCAAGCTGTCTCGCAAGCCTGCCTCTGTTGTGAGCGATATTATAGCAAATTTAGAAATGAAAGGCAAAGTTCAGACGCTGTCAGGGAAAATATATATTGCAAAATTTTGACTTTAGCAATATAATCATTCAATGTAGTGGATACTATACTACATTTTGTTAATGCAATATTACAAACCGACCTTGGTCCGAAGTAATTGAAAAGGAGGACAGGTATGGGAAACAAGTCCCTAGTTATTGTTGAATCACCATCAAAGGCAAAAACCATAAGCAAATTCCTAGGCAGTAAGTATAAAGTTATGGCCTCTGTTGGTCATGTACGAGATCTGCCTAAGAGTAAGCTTGGTATAGATATAGAAAATAATTTTGAACCACAGTATATATCTATACGCGGTAAAGGCGATATAATAAAAGCCTTGAAAAAAGAAGCCAAGAAGGCAGATAAAGTATACTTAGCAACTGACCCGGATCGCGAAGGAGAAGCGATTTCCTGGCATATTGCCTATTTATTAGGTATAGATGAAAATGAAAAATGCAGGATTGAATTCAACGAAATAACAAAGAATACAGTGAGGAATGCTGTAAAAAATCCAAGGCCTATCGATAGGAGGCTAGTTGATGCACAGCAGGCGAGGAGGATATTAGACCGCTTAGTAGGTTACAAGATAAGCCCCTTATTATGGAGAAAGATTCGTAGAGGCCTTTCCGCTGGCCGTGTACAGTCAGCTGCTTTAAAACTAATCTGTGATAGAGAAAAATTAATACTCGACTTTGTACCTAAAGAATATTGGACAATTACAGCCCTATTATCCAAACAAGATGAAAGAGACAAGGATAATCGGAGTGAAATAAAGGCAAGACTCGTTGAATATAAGGGTAAAAAGCTCACTATAGACAATAAGGAGCAGGCAGAACAAATACTATCATCACTTGACCCTGATAAATTTGTTGTTACAAGTATTCAACAAAAGGAGAGAATTAAAAAGCCCAACCCTCCCTTTACGACCAGCAGCATGCAGCAGGAAGCGTCTAGCAAACTGGGTTTCTATCCCAAGAAAACCATGCTTATAGCCCAGCAGCTTTACGAGGGAATCGACATTAAAGGCTATGGCACTGTGGGATTAGTGTCATATATAAGAACCGATTCAGTTAGGGTATCGGATGAAGCGAAAAAAGCTGCTGTAGATTACGTTAAAGAAAATTTCTCCGAGAAATATCTAGGTAACTTTGACTTTAAAAATAAAAGAAAAGATGTTCAAGATGCTCATGAGGCAATACGCCCAAGTGATTTAAAACTACATCCTGATGATATTAAGGATTCCTTGACAAATGATCAATATAAACTATATAAATTAATTTGGACCCGTTATTTAGCAAGCTGTATGTCTGCAGCATATTTTGATGTAACTACAGCACAAATTGATAATGGTGACTATACTTTTAGAGTTACGGGTAGCAGATTAAAGTTTGACGGATATTTGAAAATATATGATAATTATGATGAGGAAGACGAAGATGGAATGTTACCATCACTAGAAAAGAATGAACTTTTAGATCTTCTAGATTTGCAGAGCGAGCAAAACTTCACTCAACCGCCTCCACGTTTCACAGAAGCCTCGTTGATAAAGGATCTTGAGGAAAAAAATATTGGACGTCCCAGCACCTATGCCCCAATTGTAGCGACCTTAATAGAAAGAAAATATATAAAAAGAGATAAAAAAGTCCTAGTTCCTACTGAATTAGGTTTTGTTGTTACTGAGCTTTTAGAAAAATACTTTAAACAGATTGTTGATGTGGGCTTTACAGCTGAGATGGAGGATAAGCTGGACGCCGTTGAAGTAGATAATGTAAATTGGAAAGATATCATAAGCGAATTTTATTCTACCTTCAAAAAGGATCTTGAAATTGCTGATCGTGATATCGAAAAAGTTCAGTTTGAGGATGAAGTAACAGATGAAAAATGTGAAAATTGTGGGAAACCTATGGTGGTTAAACATGGTCGCTTTGGTGAGTTTTTAGCTTGCAGTGGATATCCGGAATGTAAAACAATCAAGACCAGAGTAGAAAAAATTGATGTTAAATGTCCTAGGTGCGGTAGCGACATTGTAGCCAGAAAGAGCAAAACCGGCAAACTCTTTTATGGATGCAGTGCTTACCCGGAATGTAAACAAATGTATTGGAATAAACCTGTGGAAAAGGAATGTCCCGAATGCGGATCATTACTTACAGAAAAAAAGACAAAGAAAACAAAATATGTTTGCTCTAATTCAGAATGTGGGTATAAAGAATAAATAACTAAAGAAATAGCGTTCAGGAGGAAAAAATGGTAAACTTTCATGCAACAACCATTGTGGCAGTTAGAAGAGAAAACGGCGATGTTTGCATCGGCGGAGATGGACAAGTAACCATGGGCGAATCTGCCATAATGAAACATTCAGCAAAAAAAGTTAGAAAAATTTATAAGAATTCTGTACTTACAGGTTTCGCGGGTTCTGTTTCTGACGCGCTTACCCTTACTGAAAAATTTGAAAAGAAGTTAGAGGAGCATGGTGGAAACTTGAAGCGTGCTGCTGTTGCTTTAGCCCAAACCTGGCGGTCAGATAAGATAATGCGCAATTTACAAGCCTTAATGATAGCTGCAGATAAGGAGACCCTACTCCTAATTTCCGGAAGCGGTGAAGTAATCGAACCTGATGAAAACTTTGTAGCAATCGGATCAGGTGGAAACTATGCTTATTCAGCTGCACACGCTTTGTACAAGCACACTAATATGAGCGCAGAGGAAATTGTAAGAGAGTCCCTTAAAATTGCTGCGTCTGTATGTGTGTACACCAACGATCACATTACAATAGAAAAGCTATAATGCTCTTTTGAAGAAAAGGAGGGGTAACTTTGTCAAAATTATATTCAATGACTCCGAAAGAAATTGTACAGGAGTTAGATAAATATATAATCGGTCAAGATAGTGCTAAGAAATCAGTAGCTGTAGCCCTTAGAAACCGTTACAGAAGAAGCAAGCTCCCCGAGGATATGCGAGATGAGATCACACCTAAAAATATATTGATGATGGGGCCAACAGGGGTCGGTAAAACTGAAATTGCCAGAAGACTGGCTAAGCTGATGGATGCTCCTTTTGTAAAGGTTGAAGCTACTAAATTTACTGAGGTAGGGTATGTTGGTAGAGATGTAGATTCTATGGTCAGAGACCTAGTTGAAGCTTCCGTTAGAATAACCAAGCAAAAACATCTGGAAGAGAAGTATTCGATAGCAGATAAAATAACAGAAGAGAAGATTATTCAGGCAATCATACCCAGCAAAAAAAGAACTTCTCAGACTGGTGTAAGAGGACCCTTCGATTTCATATTAGGCGGAAATATACAGCAAAGTCAGGAAGAAAGTAAAACCGACTATGATAGCGAGAAGGGCGAACTGGAGCTGGCCAGAGAGCAGGTGCGCCAACAGCTAAGGGAAGGAAAACTCGAAGATCAGTTTATAGAAATAGAAGTTGTTGAAAGCCCTAAAGGGGGACAACTTGATCTAGGTAATGAGGAAATGACGATTGCTATTGGTAATATTTTTGGCAATATGTTTCCTCAGAAAAAGAAGAAGAAAAAAGTCAGAGTGAAGGATGCCAGAAAGATTCTGCGCGAACAGGAAGCCCAAAACCTTATCGATATGGATCAGGTAACGGCTGAAGCTCTTGAAAATGCTGAGCAAAATGGCATTATCTTTATCGATGAAATAGATAAGATCGCTTCAGCTTCAGGCATAAAGAGTGGTGTGGATGTATCAAGAGAAGGTGTCCAAAGAGATATCTTGCCGATAGTCGAAGGAAGCGTTGTTAACACCAAATATGGTCCTGTTAAGACTGACTATATATTGTTCATAGGGGCAGGCGCTTTCCATATTGCTAAGCCTACTGATTTAATTCCTGAACTTCAGGGTAGATTCCCAATAAGAGTAGAGCTGGAGAACTTAACTAAGGAAGATTTTAAACGAATCTTAACTGTTCCTGAGAATGCTCTTATCAAACAGCACCAGATGCTTCTTGAGACAGAGGGGAAAAAGCTAACTTTTACTGACGATGCCATAGATGAAATTGCAACAATTGCCCATCTGACAAACGAACAGACTGAAAACATCGGAGCAAGAAGACTCCATACTATAATGGAAAAGCTTCTGGAGGATATTTCTTTCAACATTACAGATGTAGAAGATGAGGAAATTGTCATAGATGCTGACTATGTAAAAGAGAAATTCATTGACAGCATACAGGCTGATAATATTGATAAATTTATCCTTTGATTGAATTTTTAGAAAAATCAAAAAATACACTATCATATTTGAAAATTATAAGTTATAATAAGCTCAGCTATATTTTGAGTGGAGGTATATTATGAAATGTCATTGGATTTATTGGAAAAGATAAGAAAACTTAATTGGGTGCTCCAAGAAAGTACTTCCGGTGTTTTCTCGTTTAATGACCTATGTTCGATATTGAGTGACCTTGAAGACTCTAATGTATATATTCTAAACAAGCGTGGGAAGGTTCTAGGAGTTCATTACAAAATAAAATCGGACAGTGCAGCAATAACAGACCCGGAAACAGGTGTAGAAAGATTTCCGGCGGAATATAACGAAGCTCTATTAGAAATTAAGGATACTCAAGTTAACTTAACTAATGAAGAATCGTTAGAGATATTTAAATATGATTACGATACTTCCGATAAATACCACCTTATTATTCCCATAGTAAGCGGAGGTCAGCGATTAGGAGCATTGGTTGCATCGAGATATAGTCCGGAGTATTCTGCTGAAGATGTTATACTCGGAGAATATGGAGCAACTGTAGTTGGATTAGAGATTTTAAGAAGAAAAACTATAGAGAAAGAAGAAGAGGAAAGAAGAAAGGCAATTGTCCAGATGGCAATTGGCACCTTGTCCTATTCGGAAGTAGAGGCTGTAAGACAGATCTTCAATGAGCTTAAAGGTTCTGAAGGTGTATTGGTTGCAAGTAGGATAGCAGACAGGTCAGGAATTACAAGATCTGTTATAGTTAATGCTTTAAGAAAACTAGAGAGTGCCGGTATCATAGAGACAAGATCTTTAGGAATGAAGGGTACTCATATTAAAATCTTGAATAATAAATTCAGTCAAGAATTAGAAAAAATCTCATCTTAAGTTACTAAAAACCCAAGTCTATCATAAAATGGATTGACGGGGGTTTTTAGTGATGAAAAATAGGCGCAGACAAAATAAGAGTCTGAAGTGGTTTATAATCTTTATTATACTGCTGGTCATTTTTGGCTACAGTTTCTTTTTTATGGAACGTGTAGTCAAACCTAGTCTCTCGGGGATTGGTGAAACAAGAGCCAGGGTGATGGTCACACAGGCTATAAATGAAGTTGTCCGTGAAAAGTTTATGGAGGATATTGAATCTGCAAAACTACTGGATATAAGGACCAACGAAGAGGGAAAGGTAACCATGGTTCAAGCAGATTCTGTAGCCATGACGCGTCTATCCTATGATCTGGCTGCAAGAATCCAAAAACATATTAAAGACCTCGATAAAGATAAGGTTTTAGTTCCTATTGGCGCAATTTTGGGAAGTGAATTGCTTGCGCAGACAGGGCCAAGCGTTACTATAAAGGTTTTGCCTCTAGGTTCTACATCCGTAAAGTTTAATACTGAATTTGAGGAGACTGGTATCAACCAAACCAAATACAAGGTCTATCTGGAGGTAGATACCAATGCGCGTGTAATGGTACCTTTCGCGTCTAATGAAATAGATGTACATACAACTCTTTTAATATCAGAAACTGTAATTATAGGCGATGTACCGCAAACCTACATTATGGTTCCTGAAGAAGATGTATTAGATTCTGATTGGGATTAAGGAGATCATGTTTAAGTTTAATGATAATAATGAAATAGTGAAAGATGAGGATAGGGCAATCCTAGTTGGTTTGGAAATCGAAGAGGATATCTCTTATTATATGCAAGAGTTATGCGGTTTAGCTGAGGCTGCAGGCATTGAAGTAGCTGGAGAGATGGTGCAGGTAAGAAAGCAGCCTAATAAATCGTATTTTATTGGAAAAGGTAAAGTAGAAGAACTTGCTTTAATGTGCAAAAACTTAGAAGCAGATCTTGTGGTTTTCAACGACGAGCTTTCCGGAATTCAACTCCGTAATTTGGAAGACAAGCTAGGGGTTCGCGTTATTGATAGAACAACCCTTATACTAGACATATTTGCTACTAGGGCTGTTTCAAAAGAAGGGAAACTTCAGGTTGAATTAGCCCAGCTTCAATATAGACTACCTAGATTGACGGGCCTAGGCAAATCGCTTTCGAGGCTAGGAGCAGGTATAGGTACCAGGGGGCCGGGTGAAAAGAAGCTTGAGTCTGACCGCAGGCATATCAGACGAAGAATAGATGATATAAAAAAGGAAATTGAAACAATAAGGAAAAACCGCAGGACTCAGAGGGCAAGAAGAGAAAAAACCGACATTCCTGTGGTTGCCTTGGTAGGCTATACCAATTCCGGCAAGTCTGCAATTATGAACCGGCTGTTAAAAAACTCTTTTAATGAAGATAAATTGGTGGCTGAAAAGGACATGCTCTTTGCGACATTAGATACCTTTCAGAGGAACATAAAATTAGACAATAAACACGAGTTTATATTAATAGATACAGTCGGGTTTGTAAGCAATCTGCCGCATACTTTGATAGACGCTTTTAAAGCCACATTAGAGGAGGTCTACTATGCAGATCTCTTGCTCCACGTTGTGGATGTGTCTTACGAGGATTACGAGTTTCATATCGAAGTAACTAACGAAGTAATCAATCAGATATGGCCCGGATATAAAGATAAAATCTTAGTCTATAACAAGATAGATCTTCTTGAAAGCCCAGATAGAACTTCCATGGAAGGTCAGAACAGCGTGTGTATTTCTGCAAAGACTGGAGAAAATATTGATGTATTATTGAAGGTGATAGAAAAAAGATTATTCAGTGAACGAATACGCACAGCTTTGATCATTCCATATGATAGGGGAGAAATTGCTTCTGATTTATGTTATAGATATAATATCGAAAAAACAGAATATAGAAACGAAGGAACCTATATGGAGGTAGAACTTTCATATAAAGATTATCAAAGATTAGAGAGTTTTATGGTATAATAAAGGAGGACAAATGTTCCGATATTTGACTATAAAAAAAGAAGCTACAGTAGAGCAGGTCATAGAAAAATCACGCTTTATAGCTCATGTTAAACCAGTTGAAACAAGGGAAGAAGCGGAAGAATTTTTCAATAAGATTCGCACTGAACATAGAAATGCAACACATAATGTACCTGCGCTTGTGTTAGGTGAAAAATGTGAGTTTCAATGGGCAAGCGACGACGGCGAACCACAGGGAACTTCTGGACCGCCAATATTGCAAATGCTTGTAAGTGAAGGAATAACCAAAATTGCAGTAATGGTAACAAGATACTTTGGAGGAATAAAGCTGGGTACAGGGGGGTTAGTAAGAGCATATACTAATACTGCCAAACTAGCACTTGAGGCTGCCGGAGTTTGTGAAGTAAGAGAAAGAAATGTGCTTTTTATTAAGCTAGACTATACATACCTAGGGAAACTGCAAAACCTTGCTCAAAATGGCGAATTTGAGCTTTTAAACGCCCATTATGAAGACATGGTAACTGTAGAATTAGGCATAGAACCTGAGAGGACACAGTACTTGTTAGGTTTGTTGGCTAATATAACGGGCGGTAAATACGAGGAAGTAGGAATTAGACAAGAGTTGATTAAAATTTAGAAAAAAGCCGTTGACAATAAAAATTGCTTGTGCTAAGATAGGATTCGGCTCACAAAAGAAAAAGACGTTCCAAGGTAGCTCAATGGTGGAGCACGCGGCTGTTAACCGATAGGCTGTGGGTTCGAGTCCCACCCTTGGAGCCAAATATAGAAGATATTTGAAAATTGAATATAGCTATTCAAATTACAAACACTTTATGCTAAAATATTCGATGAAACTACTTGACACAACAAAATAAATAATATATATTTATGAACTGTGTCAGATAGTATCGGGGCGCATAGCTCAGCTGGGAGAGCACCTGCCTTACAAGCAGGGGGTCATAGGTTCGAACCCTATTGCGCCCACCATACACCTTTATGGCCGGGTAGTTCAGTTGGTTAGAATGCCAGCCTGTCACGCTGGAGGTCGACGGTTCGAGCCCGTTCCCGGTCGCCATTTTTTATGTCAGCTCTTGTATAGGCTGATCAGACTGCACCTAAGC
>JAAYHT010000037.1 GCA_012735285.1 Clostridiales bacterium
ACATAGCTGGGAACAACAAGTCCAATAAACGCATTTTCCACAACTACCCCCAAGTCATCAATGTCATCACCGTATCTTTCCATCTGGCTTGCATGGGTAACAGGAAGCCAGGTGTCAACAAATACGTCGGTATTACCTGAAGCTAGTGAAGTAAATATAGGTGCTACATCAGCCATGGTTGCTTCAACTTCATAGCCCATTTTATCTTCTAAACTAGCTTTTGCTAAATATGTCATTGCAACACCCTCTGCCCAATTTACATAGCCCATCTTTACAGTTTTGGTTTCACCCGTTTGACCAGCATCACCGTTATTACCTGTGTCAGATCTTCCACAAGCTACTAGGGTAAAAATCATGGAAATGCATATTAATACAATTAGAAATCTTTTCATTGTTCTCATCCTTTCATCATAATCACTTTTCCTTTTGACCAAGACTTTGAGTTATTCTGTCGAGTACCATAGCCAGTATTACCACTGCAAGCCCTCCTTCAAAGCCTAGGCCTACTCTCATTTGAGTAATTCCTCTAAGTACAACGTCTCCTAATCCACCGGAGCCTATCATTGCTGATATAACCACCATGGATAAAGACAGCATTATCGTTTGATTTAGACCTGCCAATATTGTGGGCATGGCCAAAGGTATCTGCACCTTAAAAAGCATCTGACTTGATGTTGCTCCAAAAGCACGGGAAGCTTCGATAACATCTTCAGCAACTTGACGGATTCCTAGGTTAGTAAGTCTCACAATAGGGGGCATGGCAAAGATAATAGTTGCAACAGCTCCTGGAACGGGTCCTAGATCAAAAAAGTAAACTGCAGGAATCAAGTAAACAAAGGCGGGCATGGTCTGCATGAAATCCAAGACAGGCCTTACAATACGATTAGCCCTGTCGCTAAAAGACATCCAAACACCTAAAGGTATTCCAATCACAATCGCTATTACTGTAGATGTTGCTACTAAGGCGAAGGTGGACATGGTCTGCTGCCATAAATTAATGGATTTTATAATTATCAAACCTATTACTGTGAATATTGCAGTATTTCTTCCCGCAACCTTCCATGCAATAAGCACGAACAAAAGAAGCATTACTATAAATGGCAGACCGATAAAAATCCATTCAAAACTATTGATTATAACTAGAAGTATGGTTTTTATTGAAGAAAAAAACGAATCTAGATTATAAGTTAACCAATCTATTGCTTTTTCTACATAGTATCCTATGGGTAATCTAATCATTAGTATCCTCCTCCCCTAGCAAGCCTGCAAGTACGGAGGCCTTAAAAATAATACCCTGCATCTTTTGATTTTCATCAACAACTACCAAATTAATGAATAGCGGTATTAAATCCTGTATGGCCACATCTCCAGAGACAGTTTGAACATTGCTATCGATAATTTCAAGTATATCTTCCTTGCCAGATTTTATTAACTTAAGTGCATCATCGATAGTAATTATCCCCTTTAGCCTCCTATCTCTATCTACAACAAAGACACTTGAGATTGAGTTCTCTCTCATTTTTCTTACAGCCACCCTAGCCCCATCTCTGGAGTAAACTATAGCATCAGCTTTTTTCATTATTGTTGATGCAGTTATGACCTTGGCTCGATTAACATCCTGAGTAAACTCTTTTACATAGTCATTTGATGGATTCTGAAGTATTTCTTCTGAACTGCCAATCTGTACAATTACGCCATCTTTCATGATTGCAATTCTGTCTCCAACTTTTAAAGCCTCATCCAAATCATGTGTAATAAATATTATGGTCTTGCGCATTTTATCATGCAGAGCGATTAGCTCATCCTGCATATCTTTCCTTATTAAAGGATCTAAAGCACTAAATGCTTCATCCATTAAGAGGATATCAGGATTTGTTGCAAGAGCTCTTGCCAGTCCCACTCTTTGCTGCATACCTCCGCTTAGCTCAGAGGGCATTGCATGTTCATACCCGCTAAGTCCAACCAGGTCTAGGCATTCATAAGCTTTTTGGAGACGTTCCCCAATACTTAAACCCTGGATTTCAAGCCCAAAAGCAACGTTTTCTTCGATGTTTCTGTGGGGTAACAAGGCAGGAAACTATTTTAAAGAGGGCTACAATTGTGCTGAAGCGATTTTCTTAACTTTTAGAGAGTACTTAGC
>JAAYHT010000038.1 GCA_012735285.1 Clostridiales bacterium
AGGTGATGATCAGATCCCAATTAATAAAAGAGGAAGTGGAGTTAGAAGACTTATACTACTAAACTTTTTTAGAGCTGAGGTAGAGAGAAAGCAATCTGCAACAGGCTCACCTGGAGTAATTTATGCAATAGAAGAACCAGAGACTTCTCAACATCCTAGTAATCAACGGTTAATTATTGAAGCTTTACGTGATCTTTCGGAACAAGAGAACTGTCAAGTTCTGATTACAACACATGTTCCAGGGCTAGCTGGGTTACTACCAATAGATAGTATTCGATATATTTATAAAGATGAAAATGGAGAGAACAATGTCACTATAGGTGACAGTGCTACTTTAAAAAGAGTTGCTGATGAGTTAGGAGTGATTCCAGATGAAAGAGTGCAAGTTTTTGTTTGTGTTGAGGGGCCGAACGACGTTTCCTTCTTAAAAAACTTTAGCAAAGCATTGAATTCAGTCGATGAAACGATTCCAGTTCTGGGAGCAGATCCGAGAATAGTCGTATTACCTTTAGGGGGGAATACTTTAGGAGATTGGGTTTCCAATAATTACTTAAAAAACTTAGGTAGACCTGAAATACATATATATGACCGTGATACAGAAAATCCACCGAAATATCAAGCATATTGCCAAGAAGTTAATGCTCGAGGTGATGGTTCACAAGCGTTTATAACTAAAAAGCGAGAAATGGAAAATTATTTACACCCTGATGCAATATCAGAGGTTTATGGATTTAGAATTGCTTTTGGTGATAATGATGATGTACCTTTAATAGTGGCCCGAGAGGTACATCAACGTTCAGGCTCACATAACACTTGGGATAGTCTTGACTCAGAAGTACAAAAGAAAAAGATATTACGAGCTAAAAGACGCTTAAATAATGAAGTCGCTTCAAAGATGACAATTGAAAGAATTATGCAACAGGATCCAAAAAACGAAATTAAGATGTGGCTACAAGAAATATCAAAAAAGTTGAGGTAGGCTTATCGATGACATAAATAGTATTAGCACGGGATGCTATAATAATTTTACAAGACGATTGCTTCACGACTTTTTGCTGAGTGACAAGCACGGCTATGAGAAAAGGGCTTCGAAGTATGGCCCATAGGTATCATGAATTTTAGCCTGATCAGAAGGCAATGCTCACTATAGTTAAATTTTATACAGTACATTTATATTACTATCGGAAGAAAGGAAGCCGCTACGGATTAGGTCAATAATACGTTGTTGAAAGACAATGGGAAAGTAAAAGTGAATATTATAAAGAGCTAATAAAGCGTGAAATCCTTTAATACAAGGGGTCTACTTTGAGAGTTGAATTTAGCTATATAATACAGGGTGATAGTGAAGGATATGTAATCTTTGATTTTCCATTTTGCGGTTCGAAGTTCAAACTCGCGCTGACTAATATCAATAGGAATTAGTCAGTCAAAACTATTAGTGTTAACATAAAAATTTTACACCGGTGCCTGGGGAAAAAGTTTTGCAAAAGTGAGGAATTTTGATTTGCAAAAAACAGATTTATGGCATGGATGAAGCAGGAGCACCGCACCCCTTCGCCGGATGCAAGCAACGATAAGAAGAGGGACGCCGAGTGTCTAGTTCAACGATGTCGCAGATGCCTGATGTTAGCAGAAAC
>JAAYHT010000039.1 GCA_012735285.1 Clostridiales bacterium
AGCGTTTTTTTATACAAAATATAATGTTGGAGCTTCCGATTACTCGGTTACCCCAACATTTATTATAGATCCTAGAAAGTTGGCGTTTTTTTGTTATAAACAATTAATTTGAGGTAAAAATAATTCATAATTTAACTTAAATAATAAAAAATTTAAAGTTAAAGCTATAAATACAACACATAAACAAAATTATTTTTTTAAACTAATTATATTAGATAAAATATTTCGAAAATATGGAAAATACTTTACAATATTTTGCCATATGCTAATTTTAAGAAAAAATCATTAGTAGGAGTATTATTATGGATATTATCGATGTAAAAATCTTAAAGTATTTAAAGGATAACGCACGTATTCCTGCTTCTGTCATCGGTGAAAAAATAAACATGTCAGTTTCGGCAGTAATTGAACGTATTAAAAAACTAGAAGAAAGCGGCATTATTAAACAATATACGCTTATTCTAGACTCCAAATTAATAGACAAAAAAGTATCTGCATTTATATCCGTTAGTTTGGAGCATCCTAAATATAGCAAGGGATTTATAGCAAATATTTTAGAAAACAAACAAGTAATTAAATGCTACTATATCACCGGTGATTTCGACTATCTTTTAAAAGTCGTTACAGATACGACCGATTCACTTGAAAAAGTCTTGAATGAAGTAAAGAGTATACAAGGAGTTTCCCATACTAAAACCCTTGTCGTTCTCTCTACTTTAAAAGATGAATATACCGTTTTGCCAGATATTGAATGAATTCATTTGTCAACCTATTTTCAATTTGTATTTATAGGAGGTATTGAAATGATTATTGGGGTTCCAAAAGAAATTATGCAAGGTGAGAAGAGGGTTTCTGCCACTCCTGAAACTGTTTCTAAGCTTGTTAAGGACGGAGCAACTGTATTGATTGAAAAGTCAGCTGGTGAAGGTTCATTTTATAACAATGAGGAGTACAAAGCTGCTGGTGCCGAAATAGTCGATGACGTTGCGGAAATCTATCAGAGAGCTGACGTTATTCTCAAAGTAAAAGAGCCGATATTTAATTCAGAAAAAAATGTACATGAAGTGGACATGATGCATGAAGGACAATACTTGATTACTTTCCTTCATCCTGCAGCTCCCGCAAACCATGAAATGATAAAGAATATGGCGGCTAAAGGCGTAATTGGGTTAACTCTGGATGGAGTACCAAGGATTTCTCGTGCACAGAATATGGATGCACTGACTTCTATGAGCACATGTGCGGGCTATAAAGGAATGTTGTTAGCAGTTAATGAATTGAGCAAGTTTACACCTCAAATTTTCACAGCTGTTGGAATGATAAAGCCTGCTGAGGTTTATGTAATAGGTTCAGGTGTAGGCGGACTGCAGGCTATTGCAACGGCAAAGCGTTTAGGGGCAGTAGTCTATGCTTCAGATATAAGGCCTGACGCAGCAGAACAGGCGATGAGTCTAGGAGCTAAGGTAATTGATACAACAGTTCCTGCAGATATTGCAGTAGGAAAGGGCGGTTACGCCAATGCCCTTCCAGAGGAATGGCTAATTAAAGAACGTGAAGCTATAAAAGACACTGTATCCAAGATGGATATAGTATTCTTAGGAGCATTAGTACCGGGAATGACTGCTCCTATATTACTAACTGAAGAAATGGTTAAATCTATGGCGCCTGGTTCTGTTATTGTGGATATTTCAATTGACCAGGGAGGTAACTGCGCTATCACTGATCCAGGAGAAGTTGTAGTTAAACATGACGTTACTATTATCGGAATTAAAAATATTCCGGGGATGCTGCCAACAAGCTCTACCTGGATGTTTGCAAATAACGTCTATAATTTGGTCAAGTATTTAACCAAGGATGGAAAGATAGCACTAGATCGTAGCGATGAAATAGTAGCTTCCATACTTGTAACAATTGATGGTGAAATTGTACACGAAGGTACAAAGAAGGCAATGAATCTTTAGTATTTGGATATCAGGGTTAGGAGGATATGATGAATCCGATATTGTTAGTAGTAATCTTCATAGTCAGTGCAATTGTCGGTTTTAAGATTATAAGTAACGTGCCCAGTTTACTTCACACCCCCTTAATGACCGCAATGAATGCATTGGCTGGGATTGCTTTAATAGGAGCTTTAACGAGTACAGCCGCTGCTGTATATACAGGAAACAAAATACTGGGTATTTTCGCAGTTTTCATTGCAATGGTTAACATAGCAGGTGGATTCGGGTTAAGCGACCGCATGTTGAAAATGTTCAAAGGGGAGGAGGCTGACTCAGAATGACAGATACTGTTTATTTAATTGTATCCGTAATCCTTACGATTGGCGTTCTGATCGGCATCTCCCTCCTTAGCCGTGTTAAGACAGCAGTATACGGCAATATGCTAAGTGTTTTATGTACTGCCGGCGCTATAATAGTTACAATGTACAAATATGGCATCTTATCATTGGTAGAACTTTGGATTTCTATGATTGCAGGCCTTGTGGTCGGTTTAATCTGGGCCTATCGTATTAAGATGATTCAGATGCCCCAAGTTGTAGCATTTTTAAATGGATTAGGAGGTGCAGCTGCGGCTTCGATAGCTATAGTTACGCTGCTCGATATATATACTTTGGACTTTTTTGCATTGTTGACAGCTGCATTGGCTCTTACCATTGGTATGGTTACCCTTACAGGCAGCATGGTAGCTGCGGGTAAGCTTCATAAACTACTACCGCAAAAACCAATTAATTGGAGATATCATCAAGGCATTACTACTATATCTCTCATATTGGTGATTATAAGCATTGTATTGATTTGCATTCCAACAGTATCACTTCCCATAAGTGCAATATTTTGCTTATTGATCAGTGGGTTTTTCGGCATTGCTTTCACAGTCAGAGTCGGCGGCGCTGACATGCCCATCACTATATCGCTTCTAGTCTCATTCTCTGGTATTGCTGATGGTATAGCAGGTATGGCAATTAACAATCTACTTTTAGTAATACTGGGCGGTACTGTGGGGGCCTCCGGATTATTACTAACAAAAATTATGTGCCGTGCTATGAACCGCCAACTTTCTGATATTCTGATGGGGAGAACAGCGGTTGTCGAGATAAAAGATAAAAAGCAAGGAACAAAAGAAGAAAAAGTTGCAAGGGATGAACCTGTAAAAGACAATCTTGAAGACATTTTAAAGAATGCCAAGAGGGTAATAATAGTACCCGGTTATGGTATGGCGCTTGCTCAAGCTCAACAGCATGTAAAGCAGCTTGCGGATAAGCTTGAAGCAAATGGAGCAAAAGTTGATTTTGCAATTCATCCAGTAGCAGGTAGAATGCCGGGTCATATGAATGTGTTACTTGCAGAAGCAGACGTTCCTTATGAAAAGCTAAAGGTCATGGAAGAGATAGACCATGAATTCGAAGAGAGTGACCTTGCAATAGTAATAGGAGCAAATGATGTAATAAATCCTGCAGCAAATACCGAGGAAGGTACACCTATCTACGGAATGCCAATACTAAACGTTGAAAAGGCTAAGCACATAATCATTTGCAACTATGACTTGCAACCCGGCTATTCAGGAGTAGATAATCCGCTATATA
>JAAYHT010000040.1 GCA_012735285.1 Clostridiales bacterium
CTATATTACCGCCCTGATAACGGGTTAAGCAGAACAATAACACTTCTAAAATCGCAGCTAAGTCATTTTATCAAGTATAGAAAATATATGTAGAAGGAAAATCATTATGTGGAAGAATAAAACTTTAGGGATAATCGGAGGAATGGGACCTCTGGCAACACAGTATTTTTACAAAAAAATCATTGAGCTTACGGATGCCTCTTGCGATCAAGAGCATGTTGATTTAATAATATTAAACCACGCATCTATGCCTGATCGAACTCAACTTATACTATCTAGCCGAACAGATGAACTATATGAAGCGCTACTCTATGATGCTAAAAAGCTCGAATCGCTTTCAGTTGCTGCCATTGCCATACCTTGCAATACATCCCACCTGCTTGTTGATAGATTACAAGAACAGATTTCTGTTCCTATCATCAATATGATCAAAGAGACTGTTAGGGATCTAAGCAAGGATATCGAGTGTGTAGGCATCCTTGCTACTGATGGTACTATTAAAAGCGGCTTGTACCAACAATCATGCCTTGAAGTAGGTATTAAACCTTATGTACCATCCCCAGAGAAACAGAAGCTGGTAATGAAAATAATTTATGATGGGATTAAAGCTGGCAATGAGATTGACTATAACGATGTTATCAAGATAGAAGGTGAGTTATCAGCAAACGGATGCCAGGCTGCTATAATGGCATGTACGGAACTTTCCTGTTTCAAGGATATGTACAACCTTCCTAATTACTATATTGATGCTATGGAAGTATTGGCTAAACGATCTATAGAAGCTTGTGGCAAGCGAGTAAAGAGGGAAGTAAAATGAGGGAACGAAAATTACAGGATTATTTATCAATTCTCGAAGAACAGGCCCTTGTAGAATCCACTTATCTTGGAAAGGATTCACTTAATATGTATGTAAGCTATCTTTCATATAACTCAAAGGATATGAAAGAAGGGGGTTTATTCATCTGTAAAGGAGCTCATTTTTTACCTGAGTACTTAGATGAGGCTATAGATAAGGGTGCAATTTGCTATATAAGCGAAATTGAATATGATACAAAAAATCCTGATTTTCCGTATATTATAGTATCTGACATCAGACATGCCATGGCTATTCTAGCAAACTTCTACTACGATGAACCCTGGAAAAAATTAAAGCTCATCGGCATTACTGGCACCAAAGGTAAGTCCACAACCACCTACTATATGAAATATATTCTTGACCACTATCTTAATAGTATGGATAAGCCTGAAAGTGCGATTATATCAAGCATTGAGGTTGATGACGGAGTCATTAAAGAAGAATCACATATAACCACACCCGAGGCCCTAATGCTTCAGAGGCACTTTCACAATGCCTTAGAAAGCGGTAAAGAGTACCTTACAATGGAAGTTTCAAGCCAGGCCTTAAAATATCATAGGACCTTAGGGGTAACATTTGATGTTGCATGTTTTTTAAATATAGGTGAGGATCATATTAGTCCGATTGAACACTGCGACTTTGACGACTATTTTGATGCGAAGTTAAAACTTATGAGCCAGTGTAAGGTCGCCTGTGTAAATATTAATTCTAATCATGCCGATGAAATATGCGACTCGGTACTAGGTGCAAAGCTAATTACTTTCGGCACAGATGAGATGGCTGATATCTATGGCTATAGAATAGTTAAAGAGGCGGATGGAATAAGCTTCATGGTAAGAACTCCTAAGTTTACTGAACAGTTTAAGATTTCTATGGCCGGTTTTTTTAATGTGGAGAATGCACTGGCTGCTATAGCAATATGCTATGCTTTGGATATTCCAATAGAAAGCATATATGAAGGGCTTTTAAATGCTAGGGTGCCTGGCAGAATGGAAGTATTTGTAGGTAAGAACAGCAAAACCATAGTTATTGTAGATTATGCCCACAATCGCATGAGCTTTGAAAAGCTCTTTACATCTACAATAAAAGAATATCCAGATAAAAAAATAATTGCAATATATGGATGCCCGGGGAAAAAGGCTATTGCAAGAAGGCAGGAACTATCTGAAATAGCGGGAAGGTACTCTAAGAAGATATATATCACAGAAGAAGATCCGGGAGAAGAACCCTTACTTGATATCTGTAATGAGATAGCTAAATATGTTAGAAGGACAGGCTGCCCCTATGAGATAATCCCTGACAGAGAAGAAGCTATTAGAAAGGCAATTGAAGAGGGCGATGGAAACACAGTAATTCTCTTAACAGGTAAGGGGAGAGAAACAAGACAAAAAAGAGGAACCGATTATATTGATTGCCCATCCGATGTGGATTATGTATTGAAGTATTTAAATTAGAGAGACCATCTTATCCTTTTGGTCTCTCTAATAATCTTCATCGGAGAATTCCCCGTCTATTACAGGAAATTCTTTATCTATCAAATTATTCGCTAAATCATCATCCTCATCATCATCGTCTTCATCAAACAGGTCATCTTCTATTGAATATGAAAACTTAAAAGACAATTCATCTAAAGGATAATCAATGCTTTCGGAGAAATCATATTCGTATGCCTGTTCTCCCAACTTTTCTAGCCTGTGCAAAGTTAATGCTTCAAGTACAGTTGTATTTATAGTTAATCCATCAGTTTTATTCTTGCAGATAACAACAGAATCAAAAGCATACCAGGTTCTAAATCTATAAAGTTCATCTATAAGTTGGCGTTTCTGATCCTGATCAGAGGCCTCTGAAACTAGGTTAAGTAACTGCTGTTGTATTGTTGACACCAGGGTATATAATTCCGTAGCATCATCAGGAATTGCCTTTAAAACATCTTCAAAATAACTGTCTATTAAATCTTCTAGAATCTCTGGCTCTACTTCTTTTAATATCGTGTGAAAGACTTCATGGGAAATTTCCTCAGGACACTCTAAAAGCTCAGCCATGTGTTCGAAGTATTCAAATACATCAGGGCTATTAATTTCTAACAGCTCTAAAACTTCCTCTATATTCATGGTGACCTCCTTATTTACAAGTTTCCATCAAAATTTTTAAATGCCACGCGAAACTCAGAAAGTTCGAAAATACGGTTAATCATATTAACGAAGTTCTCCGACAGGTCGCTGGCGTAGAAAGTATTATCAGCTTCCGCTTTTTCTGCAAATAGATTTTTAGCAGATAATTCATCAATTATACTTTCTACAATTTCTTCAGAAGGATTTACTATCGATATATCTGGGTAGAGTTTTTCAATGTTCGCTCTAATTAAAGGATAGTGCGTGCATCCCAAAACCAGTGTATCGATCTTATGGTAAGCGATAAAGTGATCTAAGTAGTACTTTATTGTCAAATCCATGATTTCATTTTCTATAATTCCTTCTTCTATGAGTGGTACTAGTGCGGGGCAAGCTAGAGAATGCAGTTTAAGATCGCTATTTAGCTGATGAATTAGCTCTTCAAATGCTTTGCTCTTAATTGTTACCTTTGTTCCAATTATGCCGATACTATTGTTTTTATTACACATTTTTGCAACTTTTTGTGCTGCAGGTTTTATTATTCCTAGTATTGGAGTATTGGGATATCTTTCTCTAAGGTCATCTAAACAAGTAGAGCTGACCGTATTACAAGCAATGACTATCATCTTTACGTTCATCTGGATAAGAAAATCCGCGATTTGTGTTGAGAATGTTTTTATTGTTGAAGTTGCCTTAGAACCATAAGGAGTTCTAGCCGTATCACCAAAATATATTATTCTCTCTTTGGGTAGGCATTTCATTAGCTGTGCAATACAGGTCAATCCTCCTAGCCCTGAGTCAAAAAAGCCAATTGGTCTGTTATCCATATATATATTTTTCCTTTCAGTTTACTATTATTCTATATAACATATTGCCTCATTAGAAGCTGAGTTTGCAACAAGATATAGTTTTAATTTAGAAGTATCGTATACTCTAATAACATCTTTGTAATTTTGTGTAATGTTAGGGATTTGAGAATAAATATTTTCTGTAGAATCAAATATTTCCGGACGATAAATGCTATCTTCGCCTTGAGAGAAGCTTCTGTCGAAGATTGCCGCATAGAAGATATTTGATTCAACCAAATCTTGGAAGAAGTGGCTTCCAAAAGATAGCTCTGGCATTAGATCGTTTTCAAAGGAAGTCTCACAGAGCGCACTGACATTGCTGATTTGAGCAAACCGAACCGGTACTCCAAGATCAGGCGAAGATGTTCCCCATCTGCCCGGCCCTATGAGCATCAGACTCTTATTGTTATCTTTGGCGTATTTGTTAATCTTTTCAATTTCTCTTGGAATACTGTATTTAGTGTTGTAGGGCAGGTCATAATAGCCTTTGCCATCAACTATGGCTACCAAATCTATAGGCATGCTAACAGGGCCACCCATAGTTCCCCTCTTTAAATGAAAGAATATTTTATTTTCAGCAACTGTGGGTATTTCAACGTCCTGCGCTCCTGTACCCTTTGCTTGCAAGGGGCGACATTGTACGAGATTTATAAGGAAGTCACCTTTTTCTGAAAAATTAATTGTAAATTCAACGTCAACAGGATAGTTATAGTGTTTTTGTATGGTTGAAAGAATTTCACGCAACACTGTAACCAGCTCTTCGTTGTTGATTACAGAGTCACATGTAGTGAATATGATATCTTTTTCTATTCCTTGTTCACGTAAAATTTCTTCGGCCTCTTTATCATGTTCAATGATTAAACGCTGGTACCATTGTGGAAATTTTGATACTATATCCTCTAAACGAACGGTTTCAAAATAGTTTTCTTTTAAGTTCAATACATCTATATATTTTTGTGTAAACTTTTTAGTACTAGGTGTCAATGAGGGTTTATCCAATGAAGCTATTCTAGGATAATCATTTGATATTCTGTCGACTGCCCTTGTTCCTAAACCCGCAACTATTCTGACCAGCCCTGCGCTGGCGTCAATATCTTCATTCCAAACATAGGTATTAGTTGAATAGGCCACACCTGCCACACTAGGCATATAGATATCATCGTAGATAGAACCGCTGACACGCTGTACTAGAATTGACATCTGTTCATCAGCTTTATCCAAGCCCCTACTCTGACGATATACTAAAGCCGATTCATCTAACGCACTGGCATATACTTCTTTAACCGCTTTTACAAATTCCTCATATCTTTCTTCAAGGGTCCCCTTGTTCACACAGAAGACTGATTCGTACTTACCTGCAAATGCATTACCGAATCCGTCTTCTAAAAAACTACTGGATCTAACTATTATAGGATTCTGACCGAAATGGTCGAGCATAATTTTAAAATAATCCTGTACTAGTTCCGGAAAGTCCCCATAAATGAGCTGGCTTTTCAAAGCCCTTGCTGCGAGAAAATAACCTTCGCTGGATTTATGCTCCAACCACAGCTTCCACCAGTTGTTGCTTATAAGAAAGGTATAAAAAACACTGGTTCCGATATAGAAGGAATCATGGGGTTCAATATATTTCGAAAGATCAGGCCTGTTATTTTCAATTATTTTCCTGGCAAGGAGCATCCCTGCGGATTTCCCTCCGATACTGCCGGAACCGATAAGCCTGTCATTGATATCCAAATAATCCTGTATACTGAAGTATTCTTTAAATAGATTTGCACGCTTTTTATCTCTTCCAATAAGAATTCTGTAGATCTTATCTTTTATCTCTTCCTGTTTCTTTAGACTTTGATTCTTAGCGCTATTTGCTCTCATAAAGAATAAATCCCAGTTATCCAGGTTTCGCCTGCCATTGGATAGACCTTTAGCACCCAGCTTAGAATAATATTTGCTTGTACTGATACCATCTTTTAGCGGTACTAGGTCATTTCCTTCATTATCAGTGAATAGATGGGGAAGATACATAGTATCTGTATGGCGTCTTCCTACTTTAAGTGGGTGGACATACATGCCTTCTTCTGTATCCAAGGCATTTATATAGATGTCAGCTGCTTCTCTAACCTGTTGTATTGCCTTGTAGGAGTGTTTTTGACGCATGATGCTGAAGTAAGCTACAGAACCTAATTCTCTAATCGAGGGGCAGAGTGCTTTAAAGAAGTTTCTCATCATAAAATCTGCAGCCCACTCAGACTGGAGTTCTGAAAGGTTGTCAAAAATATAGTGGGTTTTAGGTCCCTCTTTATATATAATTTTATTTACTGTTACAGTAAAGGGTTCAAATCCTAGGTCAGGGTTTATATGAATTATCCGTAAACCATCTTGTTCATCAAGAAGAGGTGCATGTTCTGCAAAACGGAAATAGATGATATTCCTCCCAGATGCGATTGCTTTTTGAGCATAAGGTCTTACAAAATACATATAGGTTTCTATGTTAGATATTTGCCATACCACACTTTCACCCAGACGTATTCCTTGCAAAACCTTATCGAGACCTGGTAAACCTGACTCTATTTTCTGCGTTCTAGGCATTGTGCCTTCTCCTTTCAAATACATGAATAGCTGACAGTCACTTATAGTAGCTTTCATTATAACAACACTGAAATAATACTGCAATAAATGTTATTGACAAAAACTGTTTAAAAGGAGGAGTTTATTCATAACTTTATGGTATAATACAGAATATAAAAGCAAAAAGATGGGAGAGCTTGATATGAGTAAGAGTATTAAAACCCGTGATCAGATAGAATCAAAATATAAATGGAATATTGAAGCAATGTATCCCGATGAAAAGGAATGGGAAGAAGACTACAAAAAAGCAGAGGAGTTAGGGGATGAATTCTTAAGTTTTGCTGGCCGGCTTTCTGAAAGCCCAGATGTAATGTTAGAAGCCTTTAGATTAAAGGATCAAATCTGGCAGACTGTAGAAAAGGTATACGTATATGCTCGCATGAAGAGTGATGAAGATACAAGGGTAGCCAAATATCAATCGATGGTGAATAGATCCCAAGCATTGGTTGCAAGTACAGCAGCAAAGCTATCGTTTTTTACACCTGAGCTTTTAGAAATCCCAGAAGAAAAACTTTTAGATTATGTTTCCATGTCTGAAGGATTAAAGCTTTATGAACACGTTATAAACCAGATATTGCGCATGAAGGCCCATGTCTTATCTAAGGCAGAGGAAAAAATTATAGCCAAATACAGTGAATTAACATCTGCAACAAACGATATTTTCAACATGATCAATAATGCTGATATCAAGTTTGGTTCAATCGAGGATGAGGATGGTGAACTGGTAGAGCTAACCCATGGAAGGTATATAAGGTTTATGGAATCTCCCGTTCGTCGTGTCAGAAAGGATGCCTTCGAACGGCTATATGCAGCTTATGAAGCACAGAAGAATACCCTGGCAACCACGTACAATTACAATACTAAAACCGATGTGGTGACTTCTAGAATTAGAAACTATTCTTCATCTTTAGAAGCTGCCCTACATGCAGACAACATTAAAACCGAAGTCTATGATAACCTTATAGACGTTGTAAATAGAAATTTACCACTTATTCATAGGTATGTAGACCTTCGTAAAGAGGCTCTCAAGCTGGATGAAGTGCATATGTACGACTTGTATGCTCCTTTAGTAGAAGTTCCAATGGAGGAAATAAAGTATGAGGAGGCCCTGGTAATGGTTGAAGAGGGGCTTACTCCATTAGGAGAAGATTATATTCACAATATGAAGAGGGGCTTCGAATCTGGCTGGATCGACGTCTTTGAAAATGAAGGTAAAAGGAGCGGGGCCTATTCCTTCGGCAGTTATGATAGCATGCCATATATTCTATTAAACTATAACGGCAGGTTGAAAGATGTATTTACAATAGCTCATGAAATAGGGCACGCGATGCATTCATTTTATACAAGAAAAACCCAACCTTTTATTTATGGAGGACATTCAATCTTTACCGCAGAGGTTGCCTCAACAGTAAATGAGAATCTTCTTATGAGAGATCTGCTAGAGAAAGAAGATGACGCTAAAGTTAAAAAGTATCTCTTAAATATTTATATTGAAGATTTCAGAGCAACAGTATTTAGGCAAACAATGTTTGCGGAGTTTGAGAAAATCACCCATGAAGCAGTTGAAGCAGGAGAAGTCCTAACTACTGAATGGTTATGCGACAATTATCTTGAGTTAAACAAAAAATACTTCGGTAAAAATATGGTGTACGATCCGCAGATAAGGATGGAATGGGCAAGAATTCCGCATTTTTACAATGCATTTTATGTTTATAAATATGCTACGGGCTACTCAGCAGCCATAGCTTTATCTGAGAAAATACTCACAGAAGGTGAAAGGGCTAGAAACTCCTATATTGAATTCCTTAAATCTGGAGAATCGGATGACCCAATTCCACTATTAAAATTGGCAGGAGTAGATATGAGCAAACCGGAACCAATTGAAAAAGCTATGGTAGTATTTGAACAACTATTAGATGAACTAGAAAGGTTGCTGTAAACTGAGGGATAATATGGTTAAGAAAGAAACAAGAATTATCAATGTTTTTTCAAATGAAGATGCTTATTCAAAGAAAACCGAAGATTTATTACGTCAGAAGTTACAAAAAAGCGGCTTCTACGTGCCACGTGAATTTTCTCCTGAGGCCGAATTGATAGTGAGCATAGGAGGAGACGGTTCATTCCTTCGAACCTTGCACAAATATGATTTTCCCGACATACCTTTTTTAGGAATTAATACTGGGCACCTGGGCTTTTTTGAAGAGCTCTATCCTGATCAATTAGACCAATTTATATTTATGTATAAGCAGGGAAGGTATGAGATACAGAACTTAAAAACAGTAAAGGCTGAAGTAAAAGATGGGGATAAGATTGTAGAGTACAAAGGCCTTAATGAGGTTGTAATAATCGGAGATAGAACCAGGACAATACATCTCAACATATCTATTGGAGAAAGCTTTATTGAACGCTTTAGCGGCGACGGAATTGTAGTGTCAACACCTGCGGGAAGTACTGCATATAACTACTCGCTGGGCGGAAGCATTGTGGATCCAAGGTTGTCGATTCTTCAGATAACACCTATAGCTCCTATGAATACGACAGCATACAGGTCTTTTACTTCGAGCGTTGTTCTTCCACAGGAGTTATACGTTAGGGTTAATCCAGAGCATCAGGATAGCAACACATGCATGATAGTTGTTGACGGTATGGAACACAAACACGATGATATAAAAGAGATTATCCTTGAATTCTCTGATACAATTGTAAAACTAATGAGATTTGAAAACTATGACTTCTGGAATAAGGTTAAGACTAAATTTTTGTAGGAGTTACTAATGGAAAACCGTTTTAAATATATAGTGAAAGAAGAAGACAAAGAGCTCCGTATTAAGGAGCTCTTAAAACGCAGATTTGGTTTTTCGTCACGTCTTTTAACTAAATTAAAGAAGGGCGAACATGTATTCCTAAATGGAGAATCTATTAAAATGTATGAGAAAGGAAGACCCGGGGATGAAATCACAGTCACCCTTCCTAAGGAGATAAGCGATTTTGAACCCCAGCCTATTCCTATTGATATAATATATGAAGATAGAGATCTTTTAATATTAAATAAGCAGCCCGGTTACGTAGTCCATCCTACCAAAGGCCATCCCGATAATACTATAGCTAATGGAGTCATGAAACATATGCTAGATAGGGGTGAATCATACAAGATACGCTTTATTAACAGATTAGATAGAGACACTTCGGGGGTCCTGTTAATAGGTAAGAATTCCCATTCTCAAGATTATTTAACCAAACAGTTTCAAGAGGGAACGGTAGTCAGGAAATATATAGCGGTAGTTAAAGGTATAGTTAAAAATAATAGTGGTACAATTGATGAACCAATTGGTAGGCCTATAGAAGGAGATATTAAAAGAACAGTTATGCCCGATGGAGCTCCTTCAGTGACTCACTACAGGGTTATAGAACGTTTTATAGAACACACCTTAGTTGAGCTTAAACTAGAGACAGGAAGGACCCATCAAATACGTGTTCATATGACCCATATTGGCCACCCTATAGTAGGAGATGATCTATACGGCTATGCTGAGGATTTAATAGAGAGACAGGCCTTGCATGCATCAGAGGTAATTTTTGACCATCCTGTAACAAGGCAAAGAATGTCTATATCTGCCGATTTACCTCAGGATATAAAGGTTCTTATTCAAGAATTGAAATCTAAGTAATCACCCTTTCTCCCATCTTCTCATATTATAAATGAGCAAATTATTTGAATAGGAACCTGGAGGTGTTTTTCGTTGGGAGAAGATTATAAGTGCCTAGATTCATGTAGGGATAACGTTGATATGAGACGTGGCGGCAGGCAACAATATGACAAATGTGATCCATGTGACCCTTGTGACCCCTGTGATCCTTGTTGCGATCATGACGATGATTGGGACTGGGGAAGTTGGCTTCCGATTTTGATCATTATCTTTATTCTCTGTGGAGGTTTTGGACTGTTCTCGGGAGGATGCAAGGATGACTGCTTCGGCGGTGGGTCAGGTGGATGGTTACTTATCTTATTAATTATTTTCCTACTCTTCCAAAGCAGCGACGATAAAAAAGGTGGCTTTTTAGGCCTGTTCTAGTTACTTATAGTGGCAAGAGGTATATCCTTTTGTCACTTATTCCCTTGATTTAATGGAAAAAAAAGAATATAATCATCCTAGAATTTGTGCAAAAGGTGGACAAGTTGAAGAAATTAGATTCTAAGAGAGATTATGAGGTTGGGATGGTCTGTGCCATCCTTTGTGCATTGTTATGGGGTGCACTGCCGATATACTGGAAATCTTTGCAACCTATAGATTCATTTTTGATAATGTTTTATAGGTTGGCTTTATCATGTGTTGTACTTTTCATTCCGGGTTTATTTATTTATAAGTGGGAAGGTATTATTAAACCCTTGAAGAAAAAAGGTTCAATGAAATATTTTGTTCTAGCCGGACTCATTATTTCCACCAACTGGGGCCTATATATTGCAATGGTTAATTCAGGAAGGATAGTGCAAACGAGTATCGGTTACTATGTTGAGCCTTTAATAGTATGTATATTTGGTATAATTTTCTTCAATGAAAAGTTGAATAGATTTAAACTAATTGCCATTTTATTAGCAGCTATTGGTGTATCAATAATGATCTTGTCATATGGACAGCTGCCTTTTCTTGCATTAACTCTTGCCGTAACCTTTGGCGTATATGCGGCTATTAAAAAGAAGTTACAGGCGCCTGCTCTACTATCCCTATTCTATGAAACCGTTTTTTTATTTCCGTTTGTAGTAGCAATTATACTCTATATTGAGCTTACCGGAAGGGGGGCTTTTGCAACTGCTGAGCCCTATAAAATAGGCCTTTTGTTCCTATCAGGATTCTTTACGGCCTTACCTCTAACACTTTTTGCCTTGGCTGCAAATCGTATAAGTTTAATTGCTCTGGGTATCACTGAGTATCTTTCCCCTACAATGGGATTAATCATAGGAATATTTCTATATAACGAGCCCTTTGATATCTATCAGTTTATAGGATTCATTTTTATATGGATCGGACTGTCTGTATTTACTGCAGGAGGAATAATTGAGAGAAGAAGAGAATTAACGGAAGCGAAAGGAAATGTAAATGACACCGAATGACTCTGATAAGCTTACCCTTTCTTTTATGCGTATTGCCTTCATGTACTTTGGAGTATTGATGGGTGCAGGATTTGCATCTGGCAAAGAGATCTGGCAGTTCTTCGGCGTATTTGGAGGCATGGGCTTATTTGGGATTCTATTGATAATCTTTCTTTTTATTTCACTTGGAACTATCATTGTCTACATTAGCAGTTATAAAAATACTGCAGATTTAAGCAAGATTATTTTTCCATTTGAAAACCAAAGGTTGGAGAGAATTATAGGCATAGTAATTGCCGCATTTTTGTTCATGGCGTATTTTTCTATGCTTGCAGCAGGGGGTGCACTTATTCAAGAACAGTTCGGAGTACATAGAATAGTAGGAAGCCTTATACTAATGTTCATAATTGTTATCATCACAGTTAGGGGGTTTGGCCGCCTATCATCATTCATTGGCAAAATAGTGCCTATCTTGTTAGTCTTTACTCTGGCCATTTCACTGGTAATATTAGCTAAAGATTATAAAAGCATATCTTTTGAACAAATTATTGATGCAAGCCCCTTGGCTCAAAACTGGTTTATATCTGCAATTGTCTATGTTTCGTATAATATGATGGGAGCAGTACCTATTCTAGGCAGCTGCACCATACACTCTGACAATAGAGAAAAAACCATTTTGGGAGCTGTGGTAGGGGGTATGTTACTAGGAATCTGTGCTCTTATACTATACTTAGTGACATTGACAGACCCTATGATATCAGATCAACAACCACTTCCGATGTTGACCCTATCACAAAAAATCCTACCTGCTGTCCAGGCAGTCTATTCTCTAGTATTATTTATTTCAGTCCTAGGAACAGCAATTAGCTGTTTTTATGGTTACACTACGAAACTGCCCGATAATCATAGGAAGAATTATATTATCTGGATAAGTGCAGTTTTAGGTTTTAGCTTTTCTCTTCTTGGATTTTCTAATATTGTCGCGATTATTTATCCTATAGAGGGCTACATAGGTCTAATATTTCTCCTATTAATGGTGTGGAATTTTATTCGCATAATTATTAATCAATAAATTGAAAACAAATATAAAATATGTTATATTAAAATTATTACAATATTATAATAATTTCAAATATTCAATAATTACCAATAATACATGGGGTTGGTGCTCATGGATAAAACATTTAATCATATTCTTGAAGGATTAAAAGAAAATGGTATCTATTTAACTCATCAAAGAATGAAGATTTTTGAGTATTTATATAAAAACAGAAACCATCCCACTGTGGAGATGATCTATAAGGATTTAATAAAAGAAATGCCAACCCTATCCAAGACTACAGTT
This sequence comes from Clostridiales bacterium, assembly GCA_012735285.1. Taxonomy (GTDB): domain Bacteria; phylum Bacillota; class Clostridia; order Peptostreptococcales; family Anaerovoracaceae; genus JAAYHT01. The sequence goes on from JAAYHT010000040.1 coordinate 12,872, forward strand.
TACAATACAATGAAAATTCTTATGGAAGCCGGGATCGTTAAGGAGATACCTGTTAACTCTAATGAAAGTCGGTATGACATCCTGACAGAGGAACACGGCCATTTTAAATGCATAAAATGCGGATATATTTATGATTTCAATCTAAACATGGAATCATTGTCTGTTGAAGGATTGGATAATTTTATTATTTATGACAAAGACGTTTTTTTTAAAGGAATCTGTTCAAGCTGTTTTTAAAATATTATATGGAGAATAAAGGAGGTATGTGACATGGCGAAATATGTGTGTACGGTTTGCGGATATATCTATGATGAAGCAAAAGGCATCCCAGAAGATGGTATTAGTCCTGGCACTAAATGGGAGGACCTCCCGGATAGTTGGGTTTGCCCCTTATGCGGTGCAACAAAATCGGAATTCGAAAAGCAAGAAGGGTCCGACGAGCAAAAGAAATCCGTGTCTGTGATTGAAGAGCCGCAAGACGAAAAGGAGTTAACCCCGCTGGAAATCAGCGCACTTTGTACAAATATAGCACGGGGTTTAGAGAAGCAGTATAAATTTGAACAGTCAGAACTATTTACTAAATTAGCGGAATACTTTAAGGCGGCAACACCAGCGGCAAAAGATCCTGATTTTGAAAAACTCGCTTCACTCGTAGAAGAAGACCTTGAAGTTGGTTTTCCAAATGCAAACACAGTGGCAGCCGATGTCAACGATCGCGGTGCTAAGCGTGCGCTTGTTTGGAGCGAAAAAGTTACTCGAATCTTGAATTCTATATTAACTCGCTATAAAAATGAAGGCGATGCTATGTATGAAAACACTGATATCTATGTGTGCACAATATGTGGTTTCATTTACATAGGAGACACCCCATCAGATATTTGTCCGGTCTGTAAGGTAGCAAATTGGAAGTTTGAAAAGGTCGAAGGGAGGTAATTATATGTATGAAAAATATGCAGTAAGAAATATTCGCTTATGTACTAAAGACTGCTTATGCCTTTATGTATGTCCTACAGGAGCAACCGACACGGAGAACAGCATAATAGATGTTTCAAAGTGTAATGGATGTGGAGATTGTGCGGATGCCTGCCCTTCTGGTGCAATATCGATGGTTCCTAGAGAATATCCACCCCAGCAGCCAAAGCGCGAAGAGGTAATAAATGCTATGAGAGCACTATTACGCAGCAAGGCAGAGCAAGAGAACATTGCTGCTGGATTATCAGGAAGACTTGCTAAAGCAATTGAAAAATCCAATCGTATTATGGCCGAAGATATCATTCGCGAAGCAGGATATTTGCTTCCGCAGAGTCAAAA
>JAAYHT010000041.1 GCA_012735285.1 Clostridiales bacterium
ACCCAGATCACCTTGGCCGGTGGAATATACCGATTCCTTAATTTCACCCTTTTGCTCAAAGTGTGTGATTGGACCCTTAGGCATTAGCTGGTCAGCGATATTTATGGCTACATGGGTGTATCCACCTGCATTGTTCCTAAGGTCGATTATAAAGGATTTTGCTCCCTGGGCTATTAGCCTTAGCTTTGCATTCTTAAACTCAAGATGGCTATCAGAGTCCATCTGAGCAATCCTGATATAACCTATATTATCTTCTAAAAGCTTGTAGCTTACAGAGGTAAGTTTGATAACATCCCTTATTATAGAAACAGTATGTGTTCTACCATCCCTTTCTATAGTAAGGGTTACCTTCGTTCCCGTCTCTCCTCTTATAAGATTTACAATATCATCTAAATGCATGCCAACTACATTAATGCCATCGACTTTAACAATAAAGTCTCCAGCCTGAAGTCCGGCTTTTTCAGCCGGTGAGTCTGCAACAGGAGATTCGATCATGCATCTTCCATTAGATTCTACTAATTTTACTCCTATACCACTGAATTCTCCACTTACAGATTCGATAAAGGCATCGCTCTCAGAGTTTAATTCATAGTAGACACTGTATGGATCGTTTAACTTATCAAAAATCCCTTTATATGTACCCTCTAAAAGCTCTTCATATGTAATGTCATCCTTGTAGTTGGCTTTAATATCGTATATTAACGATTTAAGATGATTGAACTCTTCGTCCCAATCAATATGCTCCTCAGTGGAATCAGCATAAACAATATAGGTGAACGAAGTGACCAGCATTGCTAGCGCAACAACTACAGCTATTATCTTCGCAATTCTTCTAGTTTGTTTTGGAGACATGCTTATGATCCTTTCTTACCCTTCCCTGGTTGTTCTAATATCTCAATGTCCAGCAAGCTTCTTCCCTCTGAAAGCCCGCGCAAGCTGATATTATAGTCTATATTAACGCTGCCTACACCTTCATCGAGCTTTATATTATTCTTAATGTCATTTGTCAGCACTTCCATCTCTATAGCTCCAAAAGGAGTGTCATAATAGCCCGTGAAGCGCTTTCCTTTTTCAAACATTATCTCAGTGTCAAAAGGAAGCTTGTCCCCGTATCTTTTCATCAGGATCTTGTCGCCTTTAATCTCTAGACTAGTTGTGCAGCCTTCCATGCCAGAGAGCTCACTTTCATCATAAGTAAGGTAGACCGAATCCCCTACTCGGTAGTATTTTCCTTCTGTCACAAATTCTAATTGTTGTTCTTCTTCATACAAGCCGTAGAGTTGTTTACCTACGATTTTTAACATTATATCTTTCATACCCCAACATCACTATCCTTTCTATCAAGTCGGGATAGACCAGGCCTGAATGCTGCCATAACAATGGGAACATGCTGAACCTGGTGAATCCCGGAATAGTATTTATCTCATTAATGTAAATCTTTTCAGTTTCCTTCTCCAGGAAAAAGTCCACTCTAGCGAAACCACAGCAGTCCAGCAATGTGTAAGCCTTTATAGCTATATCTCGTACTTCTTCAGCAATTTTAGGCGGAATGTCTGCAGGTATGCATAGCTTTGTCCTGCCTTCGTCACAATACTTTGACCTATAGTCATAAAACTCTGCTGCCGGAATGATTTCTCCTACAGCACTGGCCTCAGGATAGTCGTTACCTAAAATTGCAACCTCTATTTCCCTGCATTCAATACCTTGTTCAACAATAATTCGGCGATCATATGTAGATGCTAGTTTTAAAGCCTTAATAAGCTCATCTCTGTCGTATACCTTTGAAATTCCGACACTCGACCCCATGTTTGACGGCTTAACAAAGACCGGATAAAGAATTTCTTCTTCTATTTTATTGACAACTTCATCTTGATGGTGCAACAGTTCTTCCAGCATTACCGCTACATAAGGTCCCTGCGGTAACCCGGCATGACCGAATATGGTTTTAGCAAATATTTTATCCATGGCTAAAGCCGAACTCGTTACCCCGCAACCCCCATAAGGGATATCCATCATCTCAAATAGGCCCTGGATAGTTCCATCTTCACCATATGGTCCGTGTAGAATAGGTAAGGCGAAATCGATGTGCTCTTTCAAATTGGTTAGTCTATATTTCTCAGGATCATTAGCCAAGGCTTCCTTAGCTATATCCTGCCAACTTCCATCTTCTATCTTATCAACGGGACCGTCATATAACAGCCATTCACCTTCTTCAGTAATCCCAATCATTACGACTTCATAACGATCTCTATCTACTGCATTTATAACCGATGTGGCTGACATTAACGAAACCTTGTATTCACGTGATCTCCCCCCAAATATAATACCCAGTTTTATCATGATAAAAACTCTCCAATCCTACATTTGTATGATTATATTATAGCATAGTAAATAATTATTCTAAATTATTATCTTTTTATTCTTTTTGTTTATTTCTCTGCTCTTTTATCTCTCTAGATCTTACTGCTACACGTATAAGCATATCTAAATGCTCCTTATCGAAATGATATTTCTTAGTACAGAATTGGCAGGTCAATTCCGCTTGTTTATCCTCTTCAGCTATATTCCTTAATTCTTCCTCTCCTAGAGTCAGTAGGACCTGTTCCAAACGGGCTACAGAGCAATCGCATTCCCATTTTATATCCCTATACTCCATAGCTTCTACTTCATACTCCTCAGGCAGGCTTTCAAAAATCTTATCTAAAAGCTCCTTGCAAACAGTCTCTTCTGTCTTAAGACCTATATTTTCAGTAAGCTCTTCAACCAAGCTGCTTATAGGAGGCATTTTCTGCAAAAGGGCATCCAAAGCATCTATGGCTTCATCAAGGGCATCAGGTAAGACTTGAATAATCATACCTCCTGATGCCAATACAGTACCATCAACATCTATCTTAACTCCTAAAGCTACAGAGGTGGATTGCTGTTCGGATAGAAAGAAATATGCAGTTAGATCCTCTGCAATCTCACCGCTTACAAGATTTATTCTTCCTACATAGGGTTCTTTAAGACCCTGATCCTTGATAACTGTAAGGGTTCCATTTCCTACAGCAGCACCCACATCAAGCTTGTTGTCAGATTTTCTTAAGGGTAGATCTATATTAGGATTTGAAATATAACCTTTTACCCTACCTAAACCTGATGCTGTTGCAAGTATTTCACCTGCAGGTCCGTCTCCTTTGAACTGTACAGTAAGCTTATACTTCTCATTCTTCAGCATCAAGCCCATAAGTCCTGTTCCTGTAAGAACCCTGCCTAAGGCGGCAGTGGCTACAGGAGTGGTCCCATGAACCTTTCTCGCCTCTTCAACCAAATCAGTTGTGATAGCTAAATATACTCGGAAGGAACCGCTTTTATCCATCCCTATTACAGCTTTATTCATCCCTAAACCATTCCTTTACGCACTCTTCCATCTCATCTATTATTGAATTCGAAACTTGCTCTGAGTCACTCTTAGCAGAAAGGTAGATCTTTAACTTGGGCTCCGTTCCCGATGGCCTTACAATCAGACTGCTTCCGTCTTCAAGCACATACTCAAGAACATTAGCTTTGGGCAAATCTATTTTATAATAGCCTGCAAGCATATCGCATGCTCTTCCAATCACCCTTCTTTGAGATTTCATATAGTCAGCTATTTCAACTACCTTCTTGCCAGCAATTAAATCCGGACTATTATTTCTCAATCTACCCATTATCGATTCCATCTTGGATAAACCAGATGAACCTTCAAAGTTATATTCAACAACTTCATTTTTATAATACCCATATTGTTCATAAAGCTCTTTCATTCTATCCAATAAAGTTTTGTTCTCTTTCTTGTAATAGGCAGCAGCCTCACATACCAACATAGCAGCACTTACCCCATCCTTATCCCTTACATAGGAACCTACTAAATAACCATAGCTTTCTTCAAATCCGAAGATGAAGCGATCTTCCTCACCCTTCGATTCCAGCAAAGCTATCTGTTCACCGACAAACTTAAAGCCGGTTAAAACATCCTTCATCTCTACACCATAACTGGCCGCCACCCTATCAGCCATCTTGCTGGATACTATAGTCTTCATAGCAACCGGCTTTTCAGGCAAAGTGTAGTTTCTACATATGAAGTCTAATAATAGGATTGCCACCTCGTTTCCTGTTAATTTTACATAGGTCACTTCATCCTTGTCTTTATCATACTTTCTTACAGCAACTCCCAAACGGTCGCAATCAGGGTCAGTAGCAAGCAATAAATCAGGGCTACCCAACTCATTGCAAAGCATAAGACCTCTAGAAAGGGCTTCTACTTTCTCAGGATTAGGATAGGGACAGGTGGTGAAATTCCCATCAGGTTTCTCCTGTTCTTCAACAATATGTACCTTGCCCACATTTATCTTATCTAATACCCTTCTAACAGGCATATTGCCTGTACCGTTAAGGGGAGTATATACAACTTCTAAATTGCTGCATGAGATACCCGTACTTCTTTCGACAACCGCTTCTATATATTTATCTATTACAGATTCAGGTATTATAGTCAAGAAACCCTCAACTATTTCATCAGGTATGATACCGTCCATTAAGTGCTCTATATCAATGTCCATAGTCTTAGGCCCATTAAAGTAATCTACCTTATCTATGAAGCTTTTAATCTCAGCCGCTGCTTCTAAAGCAACCTGACAACCCTGGTCATTATATACTTTATAGCCATTATAGATTGAAGGATTATGGCTGGCAGTAATCATAATGCCTCCGCTACATCCAAGATGGCGAACTGCAAATGATAGTGCAGGTGTAGGCATCAGTTCTTTGAAAATATAGACCTTGATACCATTTGCAGCCAATACGTTAGCAGCTTCAAGGGCAAACCTAGTGGACATTATCCTGCTGTCATAAGCTACTGCTACTGAAGGGTTTTTATAATACTGATTTAAATAGTCCGAAAATCCCTGGGTAGCACGCCTTACTGTGTATATATTCATGCGATTAGTTCCAGCACCTATAATACCTCTTAGTCCAGCAGTCCCAAAATCCAAATCTTTATAAAAACGATCTATTAGTTCTTCCTTTGCTTCTTTATCTCCTGAATTTTCAACCAAACGATTTTCAATTGACGACAACTCACGATATAACTTGGGTGATAAATTAGGCTGGCTTAGCCAAGCCTCCATCATCTCATAAGCCTTTAAAAACTTGTCATAACTCTCCATGTAAACACCTCTAGCAAAATATTAACATCTCATTTTATCATATATTTGTTCTAGTGTGAAATATTAAAAATGACGTGAAGCTATTCTTCACGCCATTAACAAAGCCGGGTTTCCCCGGCATAGCATATAGTTTTTTAATTAAATAATTCTAGAACCTTAAACTTTAATTTAAGAGTCTTTGGTTTGTCACTTGCTTCAAGGAGATCCCGATATTTTTCATCTAGCATTACTTCTTTATATAATTCATTATCATCTGTTTCTATTAGGCATAAAGGAGGAAAAAGTACGCACCACCAGTTCTCGCCTTTTGCTTCACCTATCTTTACATTCAGCGCCTCATAATTACCTGCAGGAAATGTTATCCCGTCATAGGTCTTCTTAGGTATCCACACTACTCCCATTTCTGCAGATACAGGATAGTCATACCCTTCTCTTTCTATTATGTTCTTGGCTACCCTTTCAAGCTCAGTTAGATTCCTTTTAATGTATTCCTTAGTCTGCTCTATATTCAAGGAGGCTTTTTCGCTATTTATGCTGGCAATTGACATGGTTTCTTTAACAAGGCCATTATTTATCGCTTTTATAAGTCCATCTCTAACGATTAGTTTCAGTTCCTGATCATGTCTTGCATTGCTGTTGGCAACAACATGCAGTCGGATAAAGGCTTCATTGGTTAACATCTGTGCCGAATTATGATTTATCCAAATAGTATAGGCAAATAAGGATAGGAGTAAGAGAAATAATATCCTTATTTGTCTTCTCTTTAGTCTCATGAATTGACACCTCTTTCATGGCTATTGTCGATAATAGTATTCTGTCCATGAAAGAGTAATTATATTCAATTCTACCTAATTATAAGCAGTTTTGTGCCTTCTATTATCTTACTATCTTCTAAAAGACCGTTTACTTCTCTAATTTGCTCTATCGAAGTTTTATACTTCTTAGCTATTTTCCACGAATCGTCCCCTTCTTTGCTTATGTAAACAACAATAGATGGTTTATCTTCCAAATCCTCATCAGTTTCGATAAAGCTCACATTCTGAATCAGCTCATGTTTACCTTTGCCAAATACGTTCGAAGCTACTTCAACTATTGCATTTACTTCAATCTGACGACTGTTAATCTGATCATACCAAAGCTCTTTTAGGACCGCTTCACTGTCAGTAACCATTCCAAAACGACATCCCGGGATATCCATAGATGCCCTGAACTCGAGTTCCTCATGTAAGCTGAAGGGGATATCTCCTGAAACGCATACAAGCTTTACTGGAATAACTCCTTCTACTATACATTTGCCCTGCTCAGCTGTTTCTTTTCTTATGATTGGGCTTCCTGAGAGATAAACAACTTTTGAATCAGTCCCATATCTATCAGGGATATTAACTATTTCTCTCACAGTTGCTTCAGAAGCACTGTTCCCGCAAAAGTCCATATAATCTAAAGCTTCTGCATCATAGTTTACTTCCTTAGTGTAGTGATAGAGATCCTTTACAACAGGCTCCTCTAATTCCCTATAGTATTCTATACTAGTGTCTACATCCATATTCAAAGCAAACAATCTTGAGTCGCCGTTCTCATCCTTCTTAGGCAGAATTGAGATATCAGTAACTTGGAAAGTTGCCCTTCCACCTGTTAAGGGTCGATTGAATATATTGCCTTCATCAAGCTTGATGAATTGAGTAAACTCTGTTTTCCCCTGATAGTATTCAGGTTTTTCTCCCTGATACATAATATTGCAAAATACGTTGGCACTTATTACAGCCTTTTCACTATCTATCTGCTTATGATCCTCAACAATGTTGACATTGTAGCAAAGTATCTTATCTATGTCGGAAGCTCCCTCTTTTAACTTGAGATCCTCTTCAATTTGAATCGATTCAGTTTTTCTAAAGGCTACATCGGTCAAGCGGATTGTATCCTCTAGAATCTCCACTTCATCATTTTTAAAACCTGTTAAAATGCTTGCTTCCTTTGCTCGATACTCACGGGGATCTAACTTTATACTTGCCCTGATTCTAAACTTTCTTTCATTGATTTTATCATGGTCAAGTTCAATAATTGTTGGAGTAAGATATAGATTGCTGTTTGGCTGCACGCTAATATGGCAATCTTCCCTAAAAGGCAGTCTGGTTTCTATTGATATAATTTTCTCGTCATCATTGACCGATGAATACAGAATCTGAACTGTTAAATCACCTGCAACCCTCACGGATTGAGTCCCGGTAGATCCTATAAGTATATCCCGTTCAGACAATTTACATTTAGACTCAACACAGAGAATCCTCTCCAGATCAGGTTTTACATCTGGAACCAGCACATCCTCTTCAACATGAATTATTGTTTCTGGCAGCCTTCTAAATTCGGTATAATGCAAGGTACTGCTTATCATGTCATCGCCCGCCGGCATAATCTTAAGGGAAGGAGCTTTTGCCGCCATCACAGGCGTAACTTCATCTTTAGCTACTTCCTGATCTTCAAGATAGACGGGCTCTACTTCTTCCTCAATTTCCTCTTCTTCTGCCGCATCACCTGATACCAGAACAACATCTTCAGTCTCAAACACCGATTCTGGTTCAGCTTCAAGTTCAGGCTCTTCGATTGAAGCAGGCTCAGCTTCTACTTCTGAAACTGGCTCTTCTTCAGGCTCCACATAAGTCGGTACTGATATCTCTTCTTCCTCAGGCGACTTATCAACCGGTTTTGTCATCGCCTCATACAATTTATCATAAACCGTTGGATCAAACTCCTCTGCTGGTTTAGCTGGTTGCATGGCAAAATCCGGAATGTTTTGTGTTCCAAATAAGTCCTTCTTATATTCCATGGTATCTCCCCCTTCAAGGCATCTGGTTTCGGAAGCTGGATAGTCCAAACTTCCGCAGTAATAGTTTATTCAAGGGAGATATCCATTATGACAATAAGTCCACTTAGTTGAGGGTGTTTACTAAAAATGTATCTTTGTTATATTCCCTAACCTCATTAAATATTTTTTCCGCAGTTAAATAATCCTTGCTAATCGCAAAAACAGTGGGGCCGCTTCCCGTCATCATCACTTTATGGTCCCCCTTAATCCTAGCCATTATATCCTTTGTTTTTCCAATCTCACCAAACTTGCTTTCGCTGACCTCCTCAAGCACATTAAACATGCTGCTTGTTATCTTTTCAAAGTTTTCTTCTTTTAATCCATCAATTAAGCTTAAGTTGTCCGGCCTTTTTTTAATTTCACTTACATTCAATGATTGATAAATATCCTTAGTTGATACATTGACAGGAGGTTTGGATAGGACTAGCCAGGATTCTAAGGGTTTTATAGGAGTTAAAAGCTCACCTATTCCTTCAGCATGGGCGCAGGTGGATGCCTGATCTTTTGGAAAATCAAGTATGGCAGCCTGCCCCATAACACAAAAGGGCACATCTGCACCTAATTTCATCCCGAGCTCTTTCAATTGATCCAATGATAATTCTAAATTAAGTAATTTATTCAGAGCATGGAGTACTGCTGCAGCATCTGCACTTCCCCCTGCGAGTCCTGCAGCTAAAGGTATTTTTTTAGCAATATGGATCTCAATCTTGCCGCCCTTGTCATCACAGTAGTAGGTAGTAATTAACTCTGCCGCCCTATAGGCCAGATTGTTTTTATCAATAGGCAGATCTTTCATATCTGTACTTAAACTTATTTCAAAGGGCTCCTTACCTTCTTTATACTCAACCTTAATTTCATCAAACAGATTGATAAGCTGCATTATCATCGAAACATCATGATATCCGTCACTGCGCCTTCTTAATACATCTATCGAAAGGTTTATCTTGGCATATGCCTTTAGTTCTATCCTTTTCATGATCTTCTCCTAGTAAAAAACAAGTGGTGTGACCCACTTGTTTTTAATCCATTATTCTAAGATTTACGCTTAACTACATTTCTACTATAACAGCAGTTCCTTGTCCGCCGCCGATACATAGAGTAGCTAGACCATATTTTGCATTTCTTCTCTTCATTTCGTAAAGCAAAGTTACCAAAATTCTTGCACCTGAAGCTCCGATTGGGTGACCAAGTGCAATAGCTCCGCCGTTAACATTAACCTTTTCAGGATCTAAGCCAAGGTCTTTAGCTACAGCTATGGACTGAGCTGCGAAAGCTTCGTTTGCTTCGATTAAGTCAAGGTCTTCTAGCTTTAGACCAGCTTTTTCTAAAGCTCCCTGAGTAGCTGATACAGGACCAATACCCATTATTGCAGGATCAACTCCAGCTGAGTTGTATGCCTTAATTTTTGCAAGAGGTTTAAGTCCTAATTCGTCAGCTTTTTCTTTTGACATGATAACTAATGCAGCAGCACCGTCATTAATTCCTGATGCGTTTCCTGCAGTTACTGTACCGTCTTTTTTGAAAGCAGGTCTTAATTTTCCAATTGATTCTAATGTTGTACCAAATCTGGGATATTCATCAGTATCGAAGATTACAGGATCTCCCTTTCTCTGAGGAATTTCTACAGGTACGATTTCCTCTTTGAACTTACCTGCTTTGATAGCTTCTTCTGCTTTTCTTTGAGAATCTGCAGAGAATTGGTCCATTTCTTCTCTTGTAAGTCCCCATTGTTCTACGATATTTTCAGCTGTAATACCCATGTGGTATTTGTTGAAAACATCTGTTAGACCGTCATGAACCATCATGTCGATGAGCTTTACGTCTCCCATTCTTGCTCCCCATCTTACGTTTGGAGCAAAGTATGGAGCTAAGCTCATGTTTTCAGTTCCACCTGCTACGACGCAGTCAGCATCTCCAGCTTTAATAACCTGAGCGGCTAAAGATACAGTTCTTAAACCTGAACCACAAACTTTATTAAGTGTCATAGATGGTTTTTCGATAGGAATTCCAGCTTCAACAGCAACTTGTCTAGCAACGTTCTGACCAAGTCCGCCCTGTAGTACGTTTCCGAAAATAACTTCATCTACATCTTCAGGTTTGATTCCAGCTCTATTAATAGCTTCTTTAACTGCAATCGCACCAAGTTTAACAGCTGGAACATCTTTTAGTGATCCACCGTAGGAACCTATGGGTGTCCTAGCTGCACTTACAATTACAACTTCTCTCATTTGGTTAGACCTCCTAATCTTTTGTCTTTAAATACTCCACTAAATTATAGTATCATAATAAAGGCTAATATTCAACGCTTCTGTATGGAAAATAAGGCTTAGATTACAAATCTTGTTTAAATATCGCGATATATTTTTCTATCATTTTATAGGGTCTGTAGGATTGTTTCGATGTTCTTAAACCCGGTATGTCCATATCCTCTTCCCTGTTAATATACTTAATGTTAGAGGGCAAATGCTTGCAGAATTCGTTGTTAATTGCCTGATACAGTCCTCTGTATTGGGTGTTAGCCTTTTCAACATGAACAATGGCGGTATCCCCACCAGATTGCCCTCCTATGATGAAGGCCTGTAGCTTACCGTCTATTGTTATTGCTCCCGTGTAGTAACCTGCTTTTTCTAAATCAGGCAAAACATCTTTTATTGCATCCTCTTCCATCTGAAGCAGTTCCATCTCATAATCCGGAATATCTTTTTTTACATTGAACTCGCTTATAAATTCCAGGATTTCATCTGCCATATCCGATGTTAAGTGAGTGTATTCATATTCGAAATTCTGTTTAAAGTAATTTAAATGGTTCCTCTTAGAGCTATATTTTCTCCCCTTCAGCTCTATCAAGTCTTCAGCCATATACAGATAATCATGGTTGGGCCTGTCATTAATAAACTCCCACTGGCCAGGAAAGGCCATTTCTAATATCTCCAGCATATGGGAAGGTACAAGCCTGATGCTGAATTTCTCACCCTTCTTTTCAAAGATACTCTTAGCTTCAAGTATAGTCTTTCTTAAGCTTTCCTTTTCATAGCTTCCTGTTTTAGTCAGCGGAGGGAATAGAAAGTATTCCTTCTCATCCAGCTCTAAATGGCTTATACCACTTATACATAAATAGTCTCCGATTATCTGCCAGCTGAAGTTATTTATGTTTTTCCACATATAAAGGGAAGTGAAAGATAGCCCTGAAGTCCTGTACTTGAAACCTCCCAGGTACTCATCAAGGATAGGACGTGATTCTATTGAAATACGGTTATCAAAAATAAACATAAATATCGCCTTATTTCACCAGTGCTGAAATTTGTTTAAAGTTTTCAGCCTTTGCATCTTTTAATATTTCAAACAGAACTGCTTCATAAGTAGTGCAGATAGCCCCTACTTGAGTCATTCGCTTTATAGCATATTTTTTATCATTGATACTTCTAGAAGATACACAGTCTTCTACAAGGAATACTTCATATCCTTTATCAATCAGATCCAACGCAGTCTGCTGAACACAAACATGAGTTTCAATACCTGTTAATATTATTGTTTTTCTGCCTAATCTCTTAAGTTCTTTTTCAAACTCCGGCTCTCCCATGGCACTGAAACTGGTCTTTTCAATGGGATTATAGTCACCTAAAGCTTCGTGCAGACTGGGAATAGTGGGTCCTAGACCCCTGGTGTACTGCTGCGTAACTACAACTGGAATATCTAAAATCTTGCAGCCCTTTACTAACCTCTCAACTGTCTTTTCTAGCTCTTCCTTATTATGCATAGCCGGCATAATACGTTCCTGAAAATCGATTAAAACTAATACAGCTTCCTCTTTGTTTATCATTAGCTTGTTCATAATAACCTCCTATATCTATAATTTAAAACCCCAACTTTTAACCTGTTCAACCCTTTTATGGCTTGTAAGATCGTAGTGTAGCGGTGTTATTGAAATATAACCATCCTGCATAGCTATCACATCTATATCTTCAGGCAGCCCTGTGTATATAACAGGCTCTCCTTTATAGACATATCTTGCTACACCATTACCCTTATACTCAACCTCGAATCGCTCATCATATTCCCTTGCACCTAGTCTTGTAACACGCACCCCTTTAACCTCTTCAATGGGTGCGTCAGGCAAGTTGATATTTAAAACCGTTCCTTCATCAAGCCTTCCTGTTGCAAGTTCCAAAGCCTGCTGCGCCATGTACTTGCTTGGTCCAAAGTGCTGTGGATTTATTGAATGAATAGATAAAGCGACTGAAGGTATTCCATTAATTACTCCTTCAATGGCTCCAGATACAGTCCC
>JAAYHT010000042.1 GCA_012735285.1 Clostridiales bacterium
ATTATATGTTCTCTTGCACTAGTTGCAATTGAGTAATAAATAAAATAAATGATATTATATATTTTTTTGTAATCCAGGAGGTGCTACAAAGCGCCTCTTAATGTGTTGACGAAGGAGGAATGAATAGCAAATGGACAAGTATGCGATTATTGCACCCATATGTGGAGTTATTGCTCTAATCGTTGCTTTTGCTCTATCATCATGGATAAGTAAGATAGACGAAGGTAATGAACGTATGAAAGAAATTTCCGGATATATAAGAGTAGGCGCTATGGCTTTCTTAAAAAGAGAGTATCGCTACATGGCAGTTGTTATTGTCGTATTATTCATAGTTCTAGGTGTTGTAATAGACTGGACGACAGCTGTTCTTGCGGTAATAGGTGCTTTATTTTCAATATTAGCAGGTTTCTTTGGTATGAGGGTTGCGACCAAAGGTAATGTTAGAACTGCTAATGCAGCTAAGGAATCCGGAATGCCTAAAGCATTAAAAGTTGCTTTTAGAAGTGGAGCTGTAATGGGTTTATGTGTTGCAGGGCTTGGACTTCTAGGTTTGGGCGGTATTTTCATTATTTTAGGAATTGATTCCGCATCGGTAATCACAGGTTTTGGACTTGGTGCTTCTTCAATGGCTCTATTTGGCCGTGTAGGTGGCGGAATATATACTAAAGCTGCAGACGTTGGTGCAGACTTAGTTGGAAAAGTAGAAGCCGGTATCCCAGAAGATGACCCGAGAAATCCTGCTGTAATTGCGGACAACGTAGGAGATAATGTGGGTGACGTAGCTGGCATGGGATCCGACCTATTCGAATCATATGTAGGTTCTATTATCTCTGCTATTACACTTGCGGTAGTAATACCTTCAATTACACCTTTAATTGGCAGATCTTTTGATCTTGATCCACTGGCAGGAACTGTTTTTCCTTTAATGATATCTGCTATAGGAATAATCGCGTCGATTATCGGCGTAATGATGGTCAGAGATACTAATGGTAATCCTGCAAAAGCTCTTAATATTGGAACATATGCAAGTAGTATTATTGTAATCATAGTTTCAATAATTCTAAGTAGAGTATTTTTCGGAAATTATAACCCTGCAATAGCTATAATTGCTGGTATTATTGTCGGTTCAGCAATTGGTAAAATAACTGAAGTATACACTTCCGCTGATTATAAACATGTTAGGAAAATATCTGAACAAAGCCAGACCGGTTCAGCAACAACTATTATAAGTGGTTTTGCTACTGGAATGCTCTCTACAGTTTGGCCAATCATTTGCATAGCTATAGGAGTTTTGGTAGCTAATGCATTTTCAGGAATATATGGAATAGCTCTTGCAGCAGTTGGTATGCTTTCAACAACAGGTATGGTAGTTGCAGTAGACGCATATGGTCCTGTTGCTGATAATGCAGGTGGAATTGCAGAAATGTCAGATCTTCCTAAAGATGTTAGGGAAATTACTGACAAGCTAGACTCAGTTGGCAATACTACTGCCGCAATAGGTAAGGGGTTTGCTATTGGATCGGCTGCATTAACTGCTTTAGCTTTATTTGTATCCTATTCTCAAGTAGTTGGGTTAAAAGATATTAGCCTTTTAGATCCGTTGGTAATTGCTGGATTATTTATCGGTGCCATGCTTCCATTCTTGTTTGCTGCACTAACAATGAGCTCAGTAGGAAAAGCAGCAAATCAGATGATTGAAGAAGTTAGAAGACAGTTTAGGGAGAACAAGGGAATTATGGAAGGAACATCCAAACCTGATTATGCTAGATGCGTAGATATAAGTACCAAAGCTGCTTTAAAAGAGATGTTAGCACCTGGCTTGCTAGCAATCATAGCTCCTTTAGCAGTAGGAATTATTTTAGGTACCGAAGCTTTAGGAGGAATGTTAGCAGGAGCTTTAGCTTCTGGAGTGCTGGTTGCTATCATGATGGCAAATGCGGGTGGCGCATGGGACAATGCTAAGAAATATATTGAAGAAGGCCATTTTGGCGGCAAAGGAAGCGAAGCGCATAAAGCCGCAGTTGTTGGAGACACAGTAGGTGACCCATTTAAAGATACTTCAGGCC
>JAAYHT010000043.1 GCA_012735285.1 Clostridiales bacterium
CATATGAATAAAGCTGGGATAATACGGAATAAATTCCTCATCTTCTATCATTTTAAGTATTGCTTCCCTAGATGCCCATTTGACATCTTTAACCTCATCATTTTGCAATTTCAAGTCTTTTATATCTATATCTTTCTCAACTAGGTAGATATCATCAAAACCGTTTTTAAAGCTGACTGTTAGGTGAGGCCTTACATCCTCTAGATCCAATTCTATACCCAGCTCCTCTTGAAGCTCTCTTTTAGCCGCATCCTGGCTAGTTTCTCCTTGAATTGCGCCTCCTCCTACAGTAAGGTCCCATTTGTCCGGCCATCTTCTTTTGTTTTCATGCCTATGTTGAATCAACATATTTCCCTCTTTATTAAATATGCAAACATGGACTACTAAATGATAGTCCCCTTCTGCTGCTTTTTCACCGCGAACCATAACTCTGTTGGTTTTATTTCTTCTTAAATCATAAACATCCCAAACTTCCATTAAATCAACCTCTTATATTCATACTACTTAATAGATTATATACAAAACCCGTTACTTTGCAATTCGTAACATACTTTCAATCTTAAATAATACTATATATTAGTCTTATTTAAAGGAGGTGTCCATATTGTTATCAAAAGAAGACTTTATCGGTATTTCAATAGAAGTAAATCTTTACTTTCAGAGAATAATGAAAGAGCACTCATTTTTCATGGAAACTGCATTGCCCCCTGCAGCAAAGACCTTTATCGATGATGCAAGAAAGTTAAAGCTAAGTTTTGAACAACTCCTGTCTGAGACCGTTAACTTAGCAAAAGGCGTTATTTCAAAAGAAGCCATGGAATCCAATGCATTCGTTACCCCCTTTACCCTAAAAGCTGAAGAAGTAAGCTCCAGACTAACTGGAGCAAGCTTAGATAACGGGATTACTAAATCGGAATATAGGCTGCTTGAAGAATCTAAGCCTTCCCATAAAGATCTAGAGAGAGCTTTAGATGACTTAAACACAAGATCCTATTATTCACTAAAAGAATTAATAGTCTACAAAAAGAAGCTGTTAAATATGCAACTAAATTGTAAGCTGTTTGCTACCCTATACCCGCTAATAATCATACATATTACCCGTGAAGCAGAATATTACCACCAAACATTAGAAGCCCTAATGAACAGAAAACTTCCAGAGAGAAGTGTGTGCGAGGAACTAAATTTCTGGAATAAAATAATGGGGGAACACGCACAGTTTATTGATGGCTTGTTAGATCCAACCGAAGAATCACTTAAAGATACGGCAGCAGACTTAGCCGAAAGATTCTTTAGGCTAATAGATGAGTGCTCAAGAGAATCAGATAGACAAATTCTACATAGGAGCTTTAAGGCTACAAGAGATATCAGAGATTTCAAGAGAACTGGTACAGAAGAATTGCTTAGATGCAATATCAAATCAATTGTTGCCCCTCTGCTGGCAGATCACGTTCTTCGGGAAGCCAACTTCTATCTTAGAATGCTGATGGAAAAATAGCGCTAAAAAGGAGGTTATTATTTTGTTATCCAGAGAAGACTTTGTAGGGATTTCTATAGAAGTAAATCTCTTCTTTCAAAGAATCATGAAAGAACATCTATTTTTTATAGAAGTCAATCTACAACCCGCCGCTAAAAGCTATATCGATGAAGCAGATAGGTTAAAGCGAAGTTTTGAGCAACTCCTATCTGAAACCGTCTATTACGCAAACGGTATGATATCTAAAGAAGCCATGGAGTCTAATGCATTTGTCACCCCTTACACCCTAAAAGCAGAAGAAATTACTTCAAAACTAACCGGAGCCAGTATAAACATGGAGATTACCAGGAAAGAAAATAATCTTGTTGGAAACACTGGAGCTCCACATGAAGAACTAGATAGAACGCTTACCGATCTAAATAACAGATCCTTAAATGTACTTAAAGAAGTTATTGCATTTAAACAAAAGCTCCTAGATATGGATTTAGGGTGCAACATATTTATTACTCTTTATCCTGAATTGTTAGAACACCTAATTCACGAAGCAAGATATTACTCACAGATGTTAGAAGAGCTTCAAAAGAGAGAACTGCCTAAAAAAGGCCTGTGTGATGAGCTAAACTTCTGGAATCACATTATGGAAGACCATGCGCAGTTTATTGACGGTATGTTGGACCCAACAGAAAGGGCTTTAAAAGAAACAGCTAAATCCCTTGCTAAGAGATTTGAAAGCTTAGTAGAAGAATGCATTAAAGCGGCTGAAAGGGAGATTATAGAGAGAAGCTCGGAAGCCACAAGAGAAATCCGCAACTTTAAACAGGCAGCAACAAGGGGACTGCTTGAGTGTAAAATTAGATCAATTATACCCCCTCTGCTTGCAGACCATGTACTACGCGAAGCTAACTTCTATCTAAGAATGGTGCAAAAAGATTAAACTACTCGGCTTTTTAATGCCGAGTAGTTCACAGTACATATATTACCAACAATAGCTGAAAGAATTGCAGAATATGAAGAGGAATATAAATGTGAAGAATGATAGAAACTTATGAGAACCTAGCAAGAATACTCGGTAATTAATTACCAAGGATTCTTGCCACGTTCTATTAAGGCTGACTTTTGTCAGCTTTGGTTATAGCAAATCGCCTAGATATACATTCTGGCATTTGCACATCTTAAAGGTTTGCCCCTTACTGTTTACAACAGAGCAGGCACCACATACCCCTTCCCCACAGCATATATTAAAATTGTTGCTAACAGCCAGTTTTGCCTGAGGTATTGTATCCTTGACCATTTTTGCAATTAGTTTAATAAAATGATCCGAAGCAAGAATAATTACAGTGTCATAATTCTCGCGTATAAGTAAATCCTTTAATTCTTTTTGATCTATTTGGTCAGCCAAGTTCATATACTTTATGATACCCTCACCTTCGCCAAGGTAGTCGGCTATTAAATCTTCACTTACTTTTTCTCTGTCAATCACAAGATCAACCCTATTTTTTAACCAGAGATAATTAGCCGTAAGCATTGCAGGTGCAAGCCCTATCCCTTTTACTACCATCAAAATTTTTTTACCTTTAACATCTCTATCCGTTATCTCGTTAATTCCTAATATCCCATTTCGGTAAACTCCTCTTACCATCAGCCTATCCTCTGCTTCGACAATGGTCTTTGTCTTTGATGAAATCACTTTTATTGCAATAGTAACCTGTTCCTTTTCTATGTCCGCTGCCATGACACAAAGAGGAGTTTCATAGAAATTTTCACTGTCTTCTTTTCTCAAAAAAATATATGAACCGGGACGGCTTGCTTTCAATGCAAAACCCTTTCCTACTTGTAAGGTAATTGCCACTAAATCATCAAGATAGTATTTTTTCTTAACTATTTCCGCCGGGAAATCTTTTCTGGGGTTATTAACCCTTTTATTTCCCTGTATAAATTCGTTATATATACAAACACCTTTCCAGTTGCAATCGCAGCAATCCTTACCTTGTAAGCGGCTACAAATCAAACAGTCATCTGTTAAAGCTAGATAGCAGGGGCAATTTTCACTTCCTGCATCTACACAGTCTATACTATTTTTCACAGTGTCGCACCTTCTTTCAATCACTATTAAAAATATGCATCGATTGTTCAATTAGTGACGACACTATAATTATTTATTCAAGCTCATCCATTACTTGATCTATGTCTTCTAGATAAATCAGGGGTTGAGCACCGATATGCTCTCCGTCTATGAAGATATCGAGGGTTCCTGCTTCCTGCCATCTTCTAACTGGAGCATCTACTATATTTAAGACATTATATGCTATCGAAATTTCACTGGTTTGATCTTTTTTTATCGGAATAATTATATCTTCTTTAGGACCGATAAATACATGATCTTTATCGCCCTGATTAACAAGCACCGCCTTTAAGATCCTTTCAGCAGATGCTAATTTAGCCAACTCAAAATTCTCGTATGCATAGTCCATCAGCCTATAGCTGTCGTTAAACCAATTATGCGCATTCATAACCACGCAGATTACTTCCATGCCATTCCTTTCTGAAGAGGCCACCAGCGTGCGGCCGGATGCTTTAGTGTAGCCAATTTTAATACCAGTCCCGCCTTCGTATTCAAAGACTACTTTGTTTGTGTTGTAGAAGGTATTGTATTTTCATTCACCCCTGTTGGCAACATGTGATTTGGCTGACGCTATTTGCCTGAATTCGGGGTTTTTCATGGCCTCACGGGCAATCAATGCCATATCGTAGGCTGTAGTATAGTGGTTCTCATTAAAAAGTCCGCTGGGATTTGCAAAGTTGCTATTTAATGCTCCGATCTCCTTTGCCCTTTGATTCATCTTCTCTGCAAACTTTTCTGTCGAACCTGATATTGCTTCAGAAATAGCTATAGCTGCATCATTGCCTGATCTTAACATCAGTCCGTATAAAAGATCCCTGTAGGATATCTTTTCTCCTACCTCGAGATATATGGAGGAACCTTCCACACCCGAGGCCTTTCCTGTAATTTTAACAATATCATCTAAATTGCATTCTTCTAACGCAATTAGGGCTGTCAGTATCTTTGTTGTACTTGCTGGATAAACCTTCTGATGGGCATTTTTAGAATACAGAACTTTACCCGTATTTAACTCAATTACAACGGCAGTTTGAGCAGAAATGTCAAGGGGCTCGCCTACATCCTTTTCAGGTTTGGCTGATTCTGACATAACAAAGCCGCTGTGTGAAATTACATCCTGTGAATTTAGTCCTATTAGAAATATGGATAGGATTAATATAGCTAATAACCTTGTTAATTTCATTAAAAAAACTCCTTTTTTAATCTATTTTCTGTAGATAAAAAAGGAGTTATGCTGGATAAAATTGTATTAGATTTCTAGTGAAATCTGCTCAGTATCAGTTTCTTCCGCTTCTTCTACTATATTTGTTATATCCTCTATATCCGGCAATTCTTTTATATCTCTAAACCCAAATTTTTCTAAAAATAGCTTTGTGGTTCCATACAGTATTGGTCTGCCTATTCCAGTACCCCGGCCAACTTCTTCGATCAGGTTTTTCTTTAACAAACCTTCGATAACCCGGTCGCACTTGATCCCTCTAATAGATTCTATTTCACCTTTTGTCACAGGCTGTTTGTATGCAATAATAGCCAGAACTTCCAAGGCCGATTGAGTTAGCCTCTTTTCTTTTACTGGTGTACATAGCCTCTGAATATATTCATCATTTTCTATATATGTACAAAACTGAAATGATTTATCGATCTCTCTAATTCTAATACCTCTTCCCTCAGACTCATACTCCTCTTGAAGCTCTTTAAAGTAATCGTAGGCCTCTTTCCAGTCGATGTTAAAAACATCGGCAGCTACTTTTACATCCAAAGGTTCTCCCCAGACAAACATCATTGATTCAAAGGCTGATTTTATGGTTTTTTTACTGATCATTTATGCTCCCTCTACCTGTTGAGTATCAATATCATCGTTTACTATAATTGAAATCTCTCCGAAGTTGGTCTTCTGTTCTACTCTGACTGATTTCAATCTTATTAGTTCGAGCAAGGATACAAAAGTTAGAATAACATTGTATTCGCTCTTTACTCCCACCAGCAGATCTCTAAACTTTATTCTCCTTCTGCCGGTCAAGAACCTCTTCAACTGCTCTATCTTAGTCTCCATGGACATTTCCTGTCGTTTTATCCTGGTGTAATTATTCTTAACCTCTTCAATCCTCTTCCTTCTTCTTAAGAATATATCAAAGGCTTTGATGAACTGGATTAAATCTAGGTTGATAAACTCATCTGGCTCCCTGGTGTATACGCTAAGGTCTTCCTTGGGTTTGACATAGATCCTGCTATTTATTTCTTCCTGCATTTTAAGGTATTCTGCAATATTCTTATACTGCTTGTACTCTATAAGTTTTTCTACTAATTCACTTCTGGGATCTTCAATTTCCCCTTCAAGATCCTCAGGCCTATTCCTTGGAAGCAGCATCTTAGACTTTATTTCAATAAGAGTGGCTGCAAGAATCATAAATTCTCCAGCCAATACAATATCTCTTTTTTGCATGTCTTCTATGTAATCCATATACTGTTTTGTAATCTCAGATATCTGGATGTCATATATGCTCATCTCAGCATTTTCTATAAGGTAGACAAGTAAATCGAAAGGACCTTCGAATACATCCAGTTTTACTTTATACACCATATGAATCTCCAAAAAATGAAAGTTCTAACTCTGGTTATTCTACCACAAAGCAAAAATACCCGCAATCAGAGTAGAAAGAGATATTGAATATTATTTTGTTTTATAGGGAATAAAAAACTTGTATCCTTAAAACGATTGACTAATCAATTATGGGGAATATATTTAATAGGTAAAAAATATTTGGGAGATATATATTACCGTCTGTGTCCTCCCCATAATTTTTGATGGTATACTATCTCCCTTTATTTTTTTATCAAATAATCACGGATGATTTCAAGACCCTTTTCAATCTCTTCTTCGGTAATAGTAAGAGGGGGTAACAGGCGCAGAACATCTGTACCTGCAGTAAGGGTTACAAGCCCTCTGTCTAACAGGTCCGCTACTGCTTTTTTAGGTCCCAGGTCCTTTAACTGGATACCTATCATAAGACCCTTGCCCCTTACTTCTTTTATCAGGGGACTGTTCCATCCCTTAACGGTTTCTTTTATTTTCTCTCCCTTTGCTTTCACTTGGTCTAAAAACCTCGGTTCAGTGACTATATCCAAAACTGCATTAGCTGCAGCACAGCAGATTAGATTCCCACCGTATGTGGTTCCATGGGTACCATGGGAAAGTATATCCTTACACTTATCATTGACTAAGACTGCTGCTATGGGAACTCCTCCGCCTAAACCCTTTGCAAGGGTAACAATATCGGGTTTAATGTCAAGCCCTTGAAAACAGAACATATCCCCTGTCCTGCCAATACCTGTTTGAACCTCATCAAGTATAAGTAGAACATCCCTTTCAGAAATTATTTTAACCAGTTCTTTAACGTAATCCTGCTCCAAAGGATTGACTCCGCCCTCTCCCTGTATGCCTTCTACCATAACAGCACATACTTTCTCGTCTAAAGCATCAGTAAGGGCTTTTATGTCATTTGGGGGTACATATTTAAAACCCTCGACAAAGGGATGAAAATATTTGTGATGGGCGGGCTGGCCTGTGGCAGTAAGGGTGGCCATGGTCCTGCCGTGGAAGGACTGATTCAGGGTTATAATAGTATAGCGTCCATCCCCATATTTATCATTGCTGTATTTACGAGCTATCTTAATAGCCCCTTCATTTGCCTCTGCCCCACTGTTTGCAAAAAAAGCTGCTTTCATACCAGAAAGTTTAATTAGTCTTTCTGCCAAAACTGCATAGGGTTGGGTATAAAAGAGATTGGAAACATGGGCCAAACGTCCTGCCTGTTCCGACACTGCTTTGACCCAGTGGGGATTTGCATGCCCTACGCTTATCACACCTATTCCGCTTGCAAAATCAATGTATTCCTTTCCTTCCGTATCATAAAGCAGTGAACCCGAACCCTTTTTAAAAGCAACATTGTAGCGGGCATAGTTTTGTATTACATTTTCAGAATCTAACTGTTTAATATAATCTAAATTCATAATTCCTCCATTACTTATGCTGTTATCATAGTACCTATTCCTTCATCGGAAAGAAGCTCAATTAATATAGAATGCTCAACTGTTCCGTCGATTATATGGGTGCGCTCCACTCCGCCCTTCAAAGC
>JAAYHT010000005.1 GCA_012735285.1 Clostridiales bacterium
GACAAGTTAATGCTAAATATTGATACTACAGGTAAGAGCGATTTTGGTACCGGAGGTATAATAACAAAAATCTATGCAGCTCGTAGTGTAAATGAATATGGAATACCAATGGTACTAGTTAACGGCACAAAAAAGGATATCTTGCGAAAAATTGTTAATGGTACGGAAAGAGGAACGGTGTTTTTGAGTAAGTAAAGGAGTTCGCCATGAAAATTGGATTTATTGGTACAGGTAATATGGGGTCAGCTATCCTGAAAGGATATCTGAGTGCTAAACCCGGCCTCGAAAAGAATATCTATGCCTACGATAAAGAAATAGAAAAAGTACACTCCATTTCTAAAGATCTGGGGATCCAAGTATGTAATGACATCAAAAGTTTAATAAAAAGCTGCGACATTATTATCCTCGCTATTAAACCCGATACACTTCCTTCGGTTGTTAAAGAACTGTATCATGAAATTGACGAGAGCAAGATCATAGTTTCAATCGCAGCGGGTATAAGTGTTGAGTTTATCGAAAACTTAAGTAAATCCAAGATAGTAAGAGCAATGCCTAATACGCCTGCATTATTAGGCCATGGAATGACTGCCCTATGTAGGAACGATTTAGTAACAGATGAAGAGTTTAAGGAAGTAGAGGACATCTTTGCTTCTATAGGTTTAGTAGAAGAGGTGGATCAAAAATTGATGGACTGTGTTACAGGAGTATCTGGAAGCAGTCCAGCCTACGTCTATTTATTTATAGAAGCTTTAGCTGATGCTGCTGTAGCAGAAGGGATGCCCAGAAGCCAAGCCTATATCTTCGCAGCTCAGGCTGTGAAAGGAGCTGCTGAGATGGTTCTACAAACAGGAGTACATCCAGGAGAATTAAAGGATGCAGTATGTTCACCGGGAGGGACTACAATTGAGGCTGTCCATTCATTAGAAAGAAACGGCTTCAGAAATGCGGTAATAGAGGCGGTAAGAACTGCTGCAAAAAAATCAAGGGATATGACGAGGTAGTTTGCATTGGTTTATGAAGAAAAAACACTGGAAAGCGAAATACTTTACAAGGGAAGAATTCTAAATCTCAGGAGAGACAAGGTTCTTGTCGTAGGTGATAAAGTATCATATCGGGAAATCGTTGAACACAGGGGTGCAGTTGCAATTGCCCCCATCACTGATGATGGCAAGATGGTACTGGTGAGGCAATACAGAAAGGCTGCAGAGAAGGCTATATTAGAAATCCCTGCAGGAAAGATAGAAGGCGAGGACGGGGACGCCAAACTAACTGCCATCCGTGAACTTAAAGAAGAAACGGGCTATGCAGCAGAAACTGTGGAATATATCACCGGTTTCTATCCTGCAATTGGGTATTCTGAAGAAAAAATTCACCTTTTTATAGCAAAAGGACTTAGCCCGGGAGAGACTGACTTTGACGATGGTGAAGCAATAGAAGTAGTTGAATATGATTTAAAAGAGTTAAAACAGATGGCATTAAATGGAGAGATTGAAGATTCTAAAACCATAATAGCTATACTATTAGTTGCTGCAAAAATGGGGATATAAATGATTCTATCAGGCATCCTCCGACTAGGAATATAGACAATATGAACATAAGGGCTATGAAGCTGCCAGCACGCTCTCGTAGCCCTTTTTTAATGTCCATAGGCGAATTTCCTAAAATGCTAAGGGATATCTTTAAGGAGGCTACAGCTGCTATAAGAAACACGGGTATTAATACAATATTTTGTGGTACTAAGGAAAGCAGGATTAAAACTATTCCTTTTGTTCCCAAGGTCTCAATCAAAAGGGAAGATGTGAAACCCAAAGCTGCACCCTTATATATCAAAACCAATAAGGTGGCAGGAAAGCCGATGATGGTAAGTCCTGAAACTGCGATAACTATTAGCAAGAACAAGTTTTTAATGATAGAAAGTAAAAAGACATAGGGCAGGTCAGGAATTTGAGAGCTGAATAAGTTTAAATCAATAAATGATTGTAAACTCTCTTTTTCCTCTGCCGACAATAGTATTTCACCGAAAATACCTATAGAAAGTCCAAACATAAAAAAGAATAGGCAAATCAAAAGAATCGGAAGATCTTTCAAATTATTATTTACAATATTAGCAATTGATTTTGTTCTCATAGTGTCACCTTTATCTGTTAATATAAGGTCTAGCCTTACATTAATTTGTATGTCCAATTAGCGGCTAATAGTACTAATAATAAAAAGGCATTATTTTATGAAACTAATAAAAAATATCCATTGTAAACCAACAGTTATTAATATATACTTTAGTCAAATATAATAAAAAGGGCAGTAAGATGGACAATTATCTTAATAAATTTACTGTATATCTTAAAAAAGAGAAAAATATGTCTAAAAACTCAATTTTAGCATACGGCCGAGATATACGGGGGTTTATTGCATTTCTAAGAGAAAAGGGAGTCGAGCGTTTTGAGGATGTTTCTAATACTGAGATAGTTAGCTTCTTGTTGAAACTCAAAAACGAAGGGAAATCTGCTGCTACTGTAAATCGAAAGCTCGCATCCCTGAGGGCTTTTTTCAACTACTTGATTGTACTACATAAAATTAGTAATGATCCAACTGCAAATATTAAGTCCCCTAGAATTGAGCGAAAAAATATTGAGTTTTTAACTATTGAAGAGGTGGAAAGGCTCTTGGCACAGCCCGATGATTCAATTAAAGGAATTCGGGACAAAGCTTTATTGGAGCTCCTTTATGCTTCTGGAATGAGGGTAAGTGAGATTGCAGGTGCTAATCTTTCGGATTTGAATCTCCGTATAGGTTTTATTATGTCGGGTGGAGAACATGGAAAAGCAAGAATAGTTCCCCTGGGTAAACCAGCGAGAGTTGCATTAGAGAAATATTTGTATGACATAAGACCAAAGTTAATACGGGATAAAAAAGATACAGAGGCCTTATTCCTAAACTACAATGGAGAGCGCCTAACAAGACAAGGTATATGGAAACTCTTGAAGGAGTACGGGAAAAGCGCTAGATTAGAACATAAACTTACCCCGCAGATTTTGCGTAATTCATTCGCTGCTCATATGTTGCAAAATGGGGCTGACCTTAAATCAGTGCAAGAGCTCTTGGGACATGAAGATATTACTGCCACACAGATTTATTTAAGCGTTACTAAAAATAGAATTAAAGATGTTTATGATAGAACACATCCAAGGGCATAATAAACATTAATAAATTGCTTGCAATTGGTTTTTGGCTGTGCTAGAATGGTGAACGGTAATTACGGACGGTCCTCTGGATAGAGTGTGGCTTAAAGAGTCTACACGTTTGGATACCATGAACGTCTATGGAGAGAGGAGGGACGACCCTAAATGATGGATTTAATAAGAGTTGCAGAACAAGAATACCTTAAAAAAGATCTACCTGAGATTAAAGTAGGAGACACTGTAAAGGTTCATATCAAGATCAAAGAAGGTAATAGAGAAAGAATTCAGATTTTCGAAGGCTTCGTTCTAAAGAAGCAGAATGGCGGACTGGGAGAAACTTTCACTGTTAGAAGAATTTCTTCAGGTGTGGGAGTAGAAAAGACATTCCCTATTCATTCACCAAGAATTGATAAGATTGAAGTAGTACGCCATGGTAAGGTAAGAAGAGCTAAGCTCAACTACATGCGCCAGAGAACAGGTAAGGCGGCTAAGATTAAAACCAAAGAAATGTAAAATATTAAAAGGGACTCTAGAGTCCCTTTTTTGTAAGTAATAGATTCTAGGAGTTTTATAGATGCAGACAATAAATTGGTATCCCGGCCATATGAAGAAAACAAGGGAGCTTATTCAGAAAAATTTAAAATTAGTTGATGCTGTAATTGAGGTTGTCGATGCGAGAATTCCCCTTTCAAGTCGGAACCCCATCATTGATGAATTGATTGGCAACAAGATAAGAATTATAGCATTGAATAAAATAGATCTAGCAGATGAGGAAGCTACAAATGATTGGATTTCATATTTTGAAGAGTCCGGATATCATGTGGCTTCTGTAAACTCAAATTCAGGGGAAGGGGTTCCCCAGCTATTTAAACTGTTAGAAAAGATTGAGCAGGATAAGAATAAAACAAGTTCACGATACAGATCTCTTAGGCTTATGATCGTAGGCGTCCCCAATGTAGGAAAATCATCCCTTATAAACAGAATGATAGGGAGAAAAAGTGCAAAGACAGGGGATCGCCCCGGTGTAACAAGGGGTAAGCAATGGCTGGTGCTGGAGAATAACATGTATCTTCTCGATACTCCGGGGATATTATGGCCCAAATTCGATGATCAAAAAACAGGTCTATATTTAGCATTCTGCGGTTCTATCAAGGATGAGATAATGGATATTCCCAATCTTGCCCTAGAACTTATTAAGGTTTTATCATCTGGTATATATCAAAATATGTTGCTTGCAAGATACAAGTTGGAACAACTTGGCGATTCACCTTTAGAAACCATGGAACTTATAGCTAAAAAACGGGGATTTATTCTTTCAGGGAATAGAATAGATTATGAGAGAACTGGGAGGACAATACTGGATGAATTTCGTGCAGGCACCATAGGCAGGATAACTCTAGAGAGGTTATAGTATGAATAAAGATGAACGACAAAAGATGCTTTTACATAAGTTACAAGAAATGAAGGCATACGAAGAAGCTTTGTATTCGAAAGGCATCCGCTACATTGCAGGTGTGGATGAAGTGGGAAGGGGCCCTTTGGCCGGACCCTTAGTAGCGGCTGCAGTAATACTACCTGAAGATTTTAATATTTTAGGTATTAATGATTCTAAAAAGCTAACAGAAAATAAGCGTGAAGAATTAAATTTCAAGATAAAAGATAACTGCCTTGCTTATGGTATAGGTATTGTCGATAATGTGGTAATAGATAATGTAAATATATTAGAAGCCACTAAAATTGCAA
This sequence comes from Clostridiales bacterium, assembly GCA_012735285.1. GTDB lineage: Bacteria > Bacillota > Clostridia > Peptostreptococcales > Anaerovoracaceae > JAAYHT01. The sequence goes on from JAAYHT010000005.1 coordinate 4,923, forward strand.
TGAGGGATGCTATCAGAAATCTTGGTAGAAGGTGTTGTATTGAACACATACTTTTAGATGCTCTAGTATTGGAAGATGTTCCGATACCTCAAACTTCTATTGTAAAAGGCGATAGTAAAAGTATATCGATAGCAGCAGCCTCAATACTAGCCAAGGTTATAAGGGATCGTATGATGGTCAAATACCACCAAAGCTTTCCCTATTATTCATTTGATACAAATAAAGGCTATGGGACTAAGGCTCATTACGAAGGTATCAAACAACAAGGAATCTGTTCAATACATAGAAAAAGCTTCTTGAAAAATATCTTGACAAATAGCGGCTTGTAGATAGAATAAGTAGTATAGCTTTTAAAAAAGTGAAAAATAGGGATGTGTTGATTAAGAGGAGTAGCCGAATACTCTTTTACAGAGAATGGACTCGTTGCAGGCTGAGAGGGTCCCAAAGAAAGGTTCGGTGAAGGTTGCTTAGGAGCATCGCAAAAATGAGTGCTGTATTTATACAGAATTAAGGTGGTACCGCGGATTATTCCGTCCTTATGCTATAAGCAATAGGACGGTTTTTTTCATAACGCATTGGAGGATGGAATATGAAAAGGAACTTAGCAAAAACTTACGATCCAAAATCATTTGAAGATAGGATTTACAAAAGGTGGGAAAGTAGCGGAGCTTTTAGAGGAAAAAGGGATAAAAACAAAACCCCTTATACCATTGTAATGCCACCACCGAATATTACTGGGCAGCTTCACATGGGGCATGCTTTAGATCATGTATTACAAGATGTGCTAATTCGCTGGAGAAGAATGCAGGGCTATGATGCCCTTTGGCTTCCCGGAACTGACCATGCAAGTATAGCTACAGAAGTTAAAGTGGCAGAAAAAATATTTGAAGAAGAAGGAAAAACCAAAGAAGAGCTGGGAAGGGAAGAGTTTTTAAAAAGGGCCTGGGAATGGAAAGAAACCTACGGAGGCAAGATTACAGAGCAGTGTAGAAAATTAGGCGACTCCTGTGATTGGGAACGGGAACGCTTTACTATGGACGAGGGCTGCAATAGGGCAGTTACGGAGTTTTTTGTAAGACTGTATGAAGAAGGACTTATATACAAGGGTAATCGAATCATAAACTGGTGTCCAAGCTGCAAAACATCCCTTTCTGATGCAGAAGTAGAGCATGAAGATAAGAACGGCAAATACTATTATATAAGATACCCTGCTGCCGATGGAGGGGAAGGTCTAGTTGTTGCAACCTCAAGGCCGGAAACTATGTTCGGAGACGTGGCAGTAGCGGTACATCCAGATGATGAGAGATATAAAGATCTGATTGGAAAGAAGGTAATATTACCTATAGTAGGAAAAGAGCTTCCAGTAATTGCGGATGAATATCCTGATCCCGAGAAAGGCACAGGTGCTGTAAAGATTACCCCTGCCCATGATCCTAACGAATTTGAAGTTGGATTACGCCATAATCTTCCGCAGCCATGCTGTATAGATGAAGTGGCAGTTATGAACAGCCTGGCAGGCAAATATAAGGGTATGAACCGCTATGAATGCAGAAAAGCCTGGGTTGCAGAATTAGAAGCTAATGGCTATTTGGTTAAAGTTGAAGATATTGTAATACCTATCGGCGAGTGCTATCGCTGTGAAGACACAATTGAACCAATGCTATCAGAACAGTGGTTTGTAAGCATGAAAAAGTTGGCTGAACCTGCGATAGAAGCAGCCAAAAAAGGCGATTTACTTCATGTGCCTGAAAGATTTGAGAAAATTTATCTCCACTGGCTAGAAGAGATACGCGACTGGTGTATTTCCAGACAGCTGTGGTGGGGACATCGAATTCCTGCTTATTACTGTCAAAAATGCGATGAGATGATAGTAGCAAGGACTGCACCCGAAAAATGTACTAAGTGCGATAGTACGGATATAGTTCAAGATGAGGATGTACTTGATACCTGGTTCAGTTCAGCCCTATGGCCCTTCTCTACGCTGGGATGGCCTGAGAAAACACCAGATTTAGAACACTACTACCCGACAGATGTTTTGGTTACAGGCTACGACATTATATTCTTCTGGGTAGTCAGAATGGTGTTTTCCGCACTATTTATAATGAAAGAGGTCCCTTTTAAATATGTTTACGTCCATGGGCTTGTAAGAGATGCTGAAGGAAGGAAAATGAGCAAGTCCTTAGGAAATGGTGTGGATCCTCTTGAAGTAATAGATCAGTATGGAGCCGATGCACTGAGATTCATGCTATCAACTGGTATCAGTCCAGGCAATGACATCCGCTTCAAAATGGATAGACTTGAATCATGCAGAAATTTTGCGAACAAACTTTGGAATGCTTCCAGATTTGTAATAATGAATCTGCTTGATGAGGATGGAAATTTCCTTCCAATGTCTGATAAAGGAACTCTTAAAGATGAGGACAAATGGATTCTTTCAAAGGTAAATGAAGCAGTTAAAGATGTTACAGCAAATATGGAGAAGTTTGAACTTGCCATTGCAGGCCAGAAGATATATGAGTTGATTTGGAACGAGTACTGTGACTGGTATATCGAATTAGTTAAGGCTAGACTGTACGGTGATGACGAGGCAGACAAGGAGCTAGCTCGCTATGTATTAGTAAAGGTTCTAAAAGCCATGTTAAAGCTGCTCCATCCCTATATGCCCTTTATTACAGAGGAAATATGGGGCTATTTACCTGGAAATGATGAGCAACTAATATTAGCTGATTGGCCTACTTACGAAGAGGGTATCGATTATGCTGAGGAAGTAAAACGCATGGAATTAGCCATGGGTATAATTCGCAGCATTCGAAACATACGTGCGGAGGCTGAAGCAAAACCCTCGAGAAAGCTAAGGGCAATAATACTATCTAATGACGAAAACTTAGAATATGCCAAACAAGGAGAAAGCTATATTAAAAACCTTGCTAATATAACGGAGATTAGCTTTGTTCAAAGTAAGGAGCAGGTTCCGGATGAGGTAATGAGTGCGGTAGTGGACTCGGTGGAGATATTTATCCCGCTGGATGACCTGTTGGATTATGAAGCTGAATTTGAGCGTCTTGAAAAGGAAAAAGCCCGTCTTGCTAAGGAAGTTGAAAGACTGAATAAAAAGCTTGAGAATCAAGGCTTTATCAGCAAGGCGCCCAAGCATATAGTAGATGAAGAGAGACAAAAGCTAATAAAATATGAGGATATGTACAAAAAAGTTGAAGAAAGATTAGCTATAGTTGCAAAGAAGATATAGGAATGGATATGGATTACGAACAAACCATAGATAAGATACACAGCTTTAGTAAGTTTGGTAGTCGCCTGGGTTTGGAACGCATGAAAATACTTATGGATTTATTGGACAATCCCCAGGATCAGATGAAAATTATCCATGTGGCAGGAACTAACGGCAAAGGCTCGGTTTGCCGTTTTCTTGCTACTGTTTTACTTGAAAATGGTTATAAGGTAGGGCTCTATACCTCCCCTTACTTAGAGAACTTTAC
>JAAYHT010000044.1 GCA_012735285.1 Clostridiales bacterium
GTTATTCAATTAGGTTTCGTTCCAGCAACAGCCTACCTATTCAATCATTTTTCTATAGCAGCATTTTTTCTCAATATACCTGTAATTATACTGGCTGGATATATTATTCCATTAGGTATACTGTTGATATTTTTGAGTTATGTTGGAGGATTTCTATTTGATTTCTTAGCATTTTTTACAGAATTACTTCTGCAGATAATGATTTACATAAACACTTTAATTGGCCAACTTGCTTTTTCTTCAATAAATGTTATTAGTCCTTCTTTTAGTGTGTTGTTTCTTTCTTACACCATACTATTCTTTTTATCATCGGAGGTATTTTGGATATCTGTTCGCAGAAGATCTTATAGAAGAATTATAAGAGTAATTTTATTTTTTATAGTTATAGCTACATTTATTCCCCTGATAATGTATGAAGATTTAGTAAAACCAGATATTGTTTTTGTGGATGTGGGACAAGGGGATTGTATGCATATAAGGACTCCGTCAGGTAAGAATGTTTTAATCGATGGCGGCGGCAAAACAGATTATGATGTGGGGAAAAATATTTTAATGCCCTATTTATTGAAAAATAAAGTGCCTAAAATTGATTTGGCACTAGTGACACATCTCCATGATGATCACTATAGGGGTATAGCTTCCTTATGTAATCTGATGACTGTTGAAAAGCTTGGAATCTATGAGGCTAACAGGTTAAAACAAGATGATATACTCCAAGAAACCGGCTTAGATTTAGATAATCTTGTTTATTTAAATAAGGGTGATAGAATTAAAGTTGATGATGATGTATGGATTGATGTAATATATCCGCCTAGCTATAGCAAGGAGGAATATAAAGAGATTTTAAACGAAGATGAAAACGAGTACAGCCTTATTATGAAAGTTTACTTTAAAGACATAAGTATTTTAAATACAGGGGATTTAGGTTTTGAAGGAGAAGAGAAAATTATTGAGATGTATTACGACTACAAAGATAATATTTTAAAAGCTGATATATTAAAAGTAGGACACCATGGTTCACGCTATTCTACGAGTGATATATTTTTAGATATAGTCAAGCCTAAGGTGGCAGTTATTCAGGTTGGGAACAATAATTTTGGACATCCTCATACAGATGTCATTGATAAGTTAGAAAAACGAGATATAATGGTATTTAGGAATGATCTTGGCCGGTGCAATTTTAATGCATATTGAAGATAAAGGTATTCGTATTAACACTATGCTAAATTAGAAGGTTTAATGAATGAGTACAGAGCATGATTTCAAAAGAATAAAAAAGGATATAAAGACAGATAGCATAAAAAGTCCACTCTTTTTCTTCGGCCGTGAAGATTATCTTATCAAATGGGCTATCGACTCTATAGTCGATAAATACATCGATCCTTCCTTTATTGAAATGAACTTTTCTTTGATTGATTCCTCTGATATTACATTTTTAAATCTTATGAATCAGTGCGAGACCCTTCCAATAATGTCAAGCAGAAGAGTTGTCGTAGTAGAAGATTTTTATCCTTTAGCAGGTCAAAAGCTAAAGGGCTTTTCTGATGATGATGAAATAGATTTAGCGGATTACCTTAAGCGTATACCTGAAACTTGCATATTGATATTCACTGGAAAAACAGCTGATAAAAGACGTAAACTCTATAAGACTATAAATCAATACGGTTCTTGTTATGAGTTTAAAGAATTGGATGTAAGCTCTTTAAGAAAGTTTATTAGAAAACGTTTTAATGAAAGGGGTAAAAGTATAAAACCTTCACTGGTAAATCAAATAATAGAGATGTCAGGTTATTACGATAAAGAATCTGATTATACTCTATACAACTTAGATAATGACTTAAGGAAAGTTATTGCCCATAGCAAGGACGAAGAAATTAAAGCTGATGATGTAATAAATTGCATTTCTGGAAATATAGAGAAGGACATATTTGCGATGATAGATGCTTTATCTTTAAATAAAAAGGATGAGGCCTTTAGCTTGCTTCATAACCTTCTCAGTTCAGGAAATAATATATTTAAGATATTAGCATTAATCTGTATGCAATTTGAGACCATACTATTTGTAAAAGAGCATAAGGAAGAAGGGTACAGCCTTAGCGATATAAACAAAGAGCTTGGCATACATGAATACAGGGTTAAAAAGGCTTCTATGTTTGCTAATCGATATTCCTTGGAGCAACTGCAAAAAGCCCTTAGCCTTGCTTATCAAGTCGAAAAAAATATAAAGGAAGGTATATTGGATTCCAGATTAGCGTTAGAAATGTTAATATCGCAGGTTTAACAAAAAGTAATATTAGTTAAGTTATTAACTTAACA
>JAAYHT010000006.1 GCA_012735285.1 Clostridiales bacterium
ACCACGTAAAAAAAGAAAAAAAGGTATAATAGTGTGGCTGATAATAATAGTAGTAATTGTTATCCTTGCCCTATTATTTAATTCATTAGTCCATAATATAATTGGAAAGCAAGATACTACATTTCCGAACAAGCCATATATCGGTGTGCTGAACGTCAAGGGTACAATTACCTCTATGAATACCGATATGTGGGGTAGACGTATTGGCTATCAACATGATTTTACTATTAAAACTATTGATAGACTAATAAAGGATAATAATAACAAAGGATTAATTTTATTTGTCGATTCGCCAGGCGGTGGTATTTACGAGGCAGATGAGCTGTATTTAAAATTAAAAGAGTATAAAGACAAAACAAATCGCCCCGTTTATGCATATATGGCCTCAATGGCTGCTTCAGGTGGTTACTATGTATCAACACCAGCAGATAAAATTCTGGCAAACCGTAACTGCTGGACAGGATCTATTGGTGTTACAATTTCTACTATATTCGATATATCCGAATTCTTAGAAAGATATGGTATTAAAGCCAACACGATTACTGCAGGAAGAAACAAAGCTATGGGAAGCTTTGTGGAGCCTTTAACTCAAGAGCAAATAGCAATCTTTCAATCTCTAGTTGATGAAGCTTATTACCAATTTGTAAATATTGTCTCAGAAGAAAGGGATATGGATATAGATACCGTCATCGAGATCGCTGACGGCAGAATATATACTGCTAAGCAGGCTTTGGATCTGAATTTAGTAGATGGGATATCTAGCTATGACGATACCATTTCCGATTTGAAAAGTTCATATGGCTTAGAAGACTGTCTAGTGTTAGAAATCAGCTACAAAGACACTTCCCTGTTTAACCGTTTATTTTCCAGACTGCCTTTACCTGATATTTCAATGAATGAGGCAGCAACCATACTCTCTCTTATTAAAAAAGATGTTAATTTCCCTATCAGTTATACTTGTCAAATATTAAATTTAAATTAACCCTTTTTTTACTGTTGACAGTGTACTATGATATATAGTACACTTGATACGGTAGTAGCTTGCTTATACTTAATGTGTATAGTATTAGCAAGAGAAAGGGGTATTTTCATGTTCCAAATAGATTTGAAAAGCAGAAAATCAATCTATGAACAAGTCGTTGACAATATAAAAGAACTGATAATGGCAGGAGTCCTTTCTAAAGAAGAAAAACTCCCCTCTGTTCGTGAGCTTTCCAAGATACTTACTGTTAATCCTAATACAATACAAAAAGCCTACAGAGAATTAGAACGTCAAGGATTTATTTATACAGTAGCAGGGCTGGGTACATTTGTATCAGCTCCTGACATTGCTAAGATTAGCAAAGAGCGAATTGCTGAAATAGAAAGCGAATTTAAGCGGCTAATAAATGAGTTAAAATTTTCAGGATTTACAAAAGATAAAATACACACAATGATTAAAAATCTACTCTTTGAAAGAGGTGAACTAAATGATTAAAGTGTCCAATGTTGATAAATCCTTTGACGGCCATCTTGCACTATCTAACCTGGATTTAAACGTAAAAAAAGGTTCGATATATGGGCTTGTCGGGACAAACGGCGCAGGTAAAACTACTTTAATTAAGCATGTAACAGGGGTGCTAAAACAAGATAGGGGTATTATTACAATAGAAGATCAGCCTGTTTATGAAAATACATCTATTAAAAAAAGGATGGGCTATATTCCAGATGATCTTTACTTTTTCTCCTCATATAATTTAAAGGAATCTGCCCGTTTCTATAAATCACTTTATCCTAAATGGGATCAGAATCGCTACGCTCAAATGGTAAAACGGTTTAATCTTGATGAGAAGCGGAAGCTGTCTAAGTTTTCAAAAGGTATGCAAAAGCAGGCTGCTTTCATTCTAACCATGTCC
>JAAYHT010000045.1 GCA_012735285.1 Clostridiales bacterium
CCACTATATCTAAATTTATCTTTGAATCGGAGCTGTCCACCTTAGCAAGCTCCAGCATCTTTTCAATTAAACCCTGCATTTGCCGGGACATGGTCAGGATGCTGGCTAAAAATCTCCGCTTCTTCTCCTCGTCATATTCCTGACTTTGTGCAAGCTCTGCATTGGTCATAATAACGGTAAGTGGTGTCTTCAATTCATGGGAGGCATCAGCCACAAATTGCTTCTGCTCCTTCCATGCCAAATCAACAGGCTGTACAGCCCATTTAGACAGCTGGATGCTTATTGCCAGAAAGATTAAAAAACTTAATCCTCCGATAATAAAACTGGTTTTAATCAAGTTATCTAGAGTTGCAAGTTCGCTGGTAATGTCGGCAAACACCAGATAATGTCCCCTAGGTGTATCGACACGATAATAGCGAAGATTATACTCTTTTATAACCCCGAAATTTTTGGGAGATGTGTAGATTACATCCACCAGGTCATCTAAGAATTCATCATCGGAGAGGTCGTAATAGCCCCCGCCACTTGCTATCATTTCACCGCGAAAGCCGATCTGTATCATAAAATATGGCAGTCTCACATCTTCACCAAGTTCATTAGGTATTACTAATTGGAAGGGCCGGCCGGCAATGTTCTGCATCATATTGATGCTCTCCTGCTCCAGGTTTGCCTTGGTAAAGTGAAAGACCAGTCCAAAGATAACGCAGAGCATAAGAGTCACAATACTCATGTTAATTATGACGAACTTAATTCGCAGTTTTTTTATCATGTTCACCATGATCATTTACCTCCAATTGATAGCCCAGCCTGCGCTTTGCCTCGATCCTAACATTAGAGCCTATACTCGCAAGCTTTTTCCGCAAGAAACCTATATAGACCTCAACATGGTTTTCTACAGCATCGGAGTCGTAGCCCCATACTTTGGCAAGGATCATCTCTTTCGAAAGGATCTTACCTCCCGCCTGAAATAGATAACGCATGATACCAAATTCCTTGGCTGAAAGCTGCACACTGTTAGAACCACAGACCAGGGTAGCAGTCGAAAGGTCGAGGGAGGTATTACCGAATTTAATCTCATCTACCTGGGCACCCTGCCTGCGTAATAGGGCATTGATGCAGGCTAATAGTTCCCTTGTATCGAAGGGCTTTGTCAGGTAATAATCTGCACCTGAATCCAAGCCGGTGATACGATCCTCGGTTTCCGACTTTGCTGTTAGCATTAAAATAGGGGTTCCTATACGCTTGGCTCGGATTCTTTTAGCCACTTCATAACCGTTGATTTTTGGCAACATGATATCCAGAATCAACAGGTCGTAGATTCCTAGTTCCGCATATTCCAAACCGGATTCTCCGTCGTATGTCACGTCCACTTCAAAACCTTTTTTGGTTAATAAAGACTGAAGAGAATCGGCCAATAACTTTTCATCTTCAACAATTAATATCTTCAAGGCAGTCACCTCCAAATCTCTGCCATCTATATATTAATCCAAAATACTGAATTGAAGCTGAAAATTGTAAGAGATACTCTTATTATTATAAAAAAAGAAATCAATAATGAAAAGATGTTTGATTGTGGTATACTGTTATGTACTATATTTGAGTACAAATTTGGGAGGGGTTAGGAAATTGAAACAATTTAAGTTCGACATCGACTATGTCAGGGAACAGTTCCCAAGCCTGTGCAAAACAGTTAATGGGTACCCTGCAGCTTTTCTTGACGGCCCGGGCGGGACACAGGTTCCCAGGTCGGTGGTAGAGAGGGTAAATGATTATCTTTATTATCACAATGCCAATGCCCATGGAAACTTTAAAACTTCAAGAGAAAGCGATAGGATCTTCTGGGAGTCCAGGGAAGTAATAGCTGATTTTTTAAACTGTGATCCTGAAGAGGTCTCATTTGGTTCGAATTCTTCAACCAACAATTTCATACTTGCTTTTTCACTGCTAAGAATCATGAAACCAGGTGATGAAATTATTATCACTGAAATTGACCACGAGGGTAATCGCTCACCTTGGTTAACCTTAAAAGACTTTGGTATGGTTGTGAAAGAGGTAAAGGTGGATCCCAAGACTTACACCTTGGACCTAGAAGATTATAAATCTAAGCTGTCAGACAAAACAAAAGTGGTTGCTATAAACTGGGCTTCCAATGCAACAGGGACTATAACAGATGTTAAAACATACATAAAATTAGCCCATGAAGTAGGAGCTTTAACAGTTGTAGACGCAGTTCACTATGCCCTGCATAAGACTATTGACGTAAGGGATATTGATACTGATTTCCTTCTCTGCTCAGCCTATAAGTTCTTCGGACCCCATATTGGCATACTTTATTCTAAGGCTGAGGTTGGCAAGAAACTTAAGACAGTAAGGGTAATGGCTGATGATAATACTGAAATTCCTGACAAATTTGAAATAGGTACCATTGCTATGGAACATGCAGCAGGAGCTGCAGCAGCAGTTGAGTTTATCGCAGACATTGGAAGAATGCACGAAGAATACTTTACTGATGAGCTTGAGGGATTGACAGGCCGCAGAAGACTAGTTGTAGCAGGTATTAAAGCAATTGAAGCCTACGAAGAACCTTTAGCTCGTAAACTAAGAGATGAACTTTCCGCAATCGAAGGTGTTACTGTATATTCACCACCCGAAGATGTTCCGAAGACATCCACAGTTTCTTTTACAGTTGAAGGCATCAATTCAGCCGAGTTAGGAACATACCTGGGTGACAGGGGCATCTTTGTATGGGATGGTCACTTCTATGCAATGCATTTGATAAACAATGTTTTGGATCTAAAGGATCAGGGTGGAGTAGTACGTATCGGATTAGCACCCTATAATACGGCTGATGAAGTGGATAGAACTATACAGGCAGTAAAGGACTTCATATATAATAACTGGCGCGGAAACCCACTACTTTAAGGTGGTGGGAGGAGCGCCGCTTTATTTATCCCTGGCTTGCTATATATCTTTCTATCGTTTCTGCTGACACTTCTCCAATGCTGCAAGCAAAATAGCCACTGGACCAAAAAATCTTTTTCTCCCAATAATGCTTTGCAAGAATAGACTTGTGTTTTCCCCATAAATAATGCGTCGTTTCCTGTTTTATGGCTTTTACTATGTCGCAAATTCTGTCGGTGGCATAATAACCAAGCAAAAGATGAATATGATCCTTATCTGTTTCCATTGAGATGACCTGATATCCTTTCCTGCATGCAAGATCCATAATCTTCTGTTTGACATCGATATCCAGCGGGTTCCCCAGTAAATGTCTGCGATATTTTGTGACCAATACTATATGAGCCTTCAAGCAATATTTCCGCCTATTCTTTTTATTGTATCTGCATGTCTTCTTATCGTGACGCTTGCAATTTTGTTTCTGAATATATTTACAAGACGCGGAACTTAAGCCAGTTCGCTTTGAATAAGGCGTTATACTACACCCTTCGCGACAGGTTCGGATTAAGATCCCAGATGGTGCAGTCTGTAATAAAGACTGTAATCGCAAGATACAGGACGATCCTTGAAAACCAAAAGGAATGGATAAAACCTGTTTTTAAAAAACCGCAATATGACTTGGTATGGAACAGGGATTACTCTTTATCCGAAAGCTATTTTTCCGTAAATACGCTTGAGGGGCACGTCAAGCTGCCTTACTTTTCACAGGGCATGGAAAAGTATTTCGATCATGCTGTCTATAAATTTGGGACAGCGAAGCTTGTTAAAAAGCATGGAAAGTACTTTTTGCACATACCGGTAACGTTTGAAGTGGATGAAAGCAATATGAATGATATTTGTAATGTTGTGGGAATCGACAGAGGGGTTAACTTTATTGCCGTTACCTATGACAGCAAGCATAAAACCCGTTTCTTCAACGGAAAGAAAATTAAACAGACAAGGGCAAAATACGCGAAGCTTCGCAAAGAACTCCAGATGAGGGGAACCCCGTCTTCCCGGAGGAGGCTGAAAGCTATAGGTCAGCGAGAAAACCGTTGGATGCAAGATGTTAACCATCAGGTATCGAAGGCACTCGTTGAATCATATCCTGAGCATACGCTTTTCGTTTTGGAAGACCTCTCCGGCGTCAGGAACGCTACGGAACGGGTCAGAACCAGGGACAGGTATGTTTCCGTATCCTGGGCGTTTTATGACCTGGAGCAGAAGCTTACCTACAAGGCAAAACAAAAAAGGTGCAGTGTGATCAAGGTGGATCCACGCTACACCAGCCAGACATGTCCTGCGTGCGGTCATACCGAAAAATTGAACCGCAACAAGAAATTACACCGGTTCCGCTGCAAAACCTGCGGTTACCAATCCAATGATGACCGCATCGGAGCTATGAATCTGTATCGCATGGGAATCAACTATCTTGTCGATAGTCAAGTACCGGATACAGTTACGGCAGAGCATGACTCCGCCGTAAAGGGTGCCGTCAATCACCCTGCGATGTAACGCCACGATAGATACCTTCTATCGATAAAAGGCCGGAGGGATTATCCGCTGGCACGGCTGGGCAGTTACAAGCCCATGACCTTTAGGTCGTGGGTAGTTGAC
>JAAYHT010000046.1 GCA_012735285.1 Clostridiales bacterium
GGCCTGTATCAGGCAGCGGATCCCTAGTATTGGTTGAGCGCATTGTATCTGCCTACGGTGCAGACAGTTTCTTAGGAAGGACTGCATCCGTGATGGCAGGCTCCTGCGAAACGGTATTCTATGTCCTTGCTGTATACTTTGGAGTTACAGCTGTAAAAAAAATACGCCACGCTTTTCTAGCCGGAATCATAGGCTATATAGTTGGGGTTGTGGCGTCTGTTTGGATATGCAAGTTATAGTTAATCTTGAACCTTCTTTATATTCGCTCCAAGCAAGTGGAATTTCTCAGCAAAGGAGGCATAACCTCTCTCCAGATGATAGATTTCTGAGATCTCGGTAATACCTTCTGCCATTAGTCCCGCTAGCACCATGGCTGCACCTGCCCTTAGGTCCGTACATATTACCTGAGCGCCCTGCAATTTTCTTTCGCCTTGGATTATAGCGGTTCTTCCCTCTATTTTTATGTCGGCGCCCATCCTGTTTAATTCACCTACATGCATATATCTGTTTTCAAATACGGTTTCAACAACTAGGCTGGGACCTTTTACGGTTGTTAATAGGGCCATAAACTGAGGCTGCATGTCTGTAGGAAATCCAGGGTAGGGCATGGTCTTAATATCTGTAGAAACCAAGGGTTTAAGATCTGCTCTGACCCGTATACCTTCTTCTATTTCTTCTACCGACACTCCGCATTCAATAAGCTTTGCAACTACAGGTCTGACGTGATCAGGGACTACATTTTTCAGAATTATGTCGCCCCTTGTTATAGCAGCGGCTACCATGAAGGTACCCGTTTCTATCCTGTCGGGAATTACTGAATGTTTTGTGCCCCTGAGCTCCTTTACACCTTCGATCCTTATGGTGTCTGTTCCGGCGCCCTTGACCTTTGCTCCCATCTTGTTCATAAAGTTAGCCAAATCGACGATTTCAGGCTCTTCAGCGGCATTTTCGATGATAGTATGACCCTCTGCCAATGCAGCTGCCATCATAATGTTTTCAGTAGCTCCTACACTTGGGAAGTCGAGATAGACGCTCCCTCCAGTCAATTTCTTGGCTTTGGCTTCAACATAGCCGTGGCCCTGTTCTATATCAGCCCCCAGTGCTTGAAAACCTTTCAGATGTAGGTCAATTGGCCTTGCGCCTATAGCACATCCACCTGGAAGGGCAATTCTAGCCCGCCCTGTTCTGGCTAGTAGGGGTCCCATAGTTAGTATGGAGGCTCTCATCCTTTTAACCAATTCGTAAGGGGCCTCGTTGAATAAGATATTCCCTTTTTTTATATGAATTCGGTTGTTATCAAAATCTTCGTTAACCTTCGATCCTATGCTGTGCAGGAGTTTGCACATGGCGTCAACATCTCTTAAAGCTGGTACTTCTAGAATTTCACATTCTTCATCTGTCAGTAGTGATGCTGCCATGATTGGAAGCACTGCATTTTTAGCCCCGCTTATCTCTACTGTGCCAACAAGGGGACCGCTTTTTTGTACTATATATTTTGCCAAGGTTTTCCTCCATGTAATTCACTATTATCGGGAATAGTATATCATCTGAGATTAGTCAAGGCAATATGAAAGGAAGAGGTTTTAGTTCTGAAGCAAATATGCTAAAGGGGGACAAAAACATATTTTGTTGATTACCTCTTCCTATTCCCCTTTCATTATTTCCAAAAGCCAATAGAATATACTCTAGTTTATCTGCTTTATTGTTACTCCCGTATAGTAGTGTTTTAATATCTCTTTGTAATTATAGCCTGCTTGAGCCATCCCATTTGCACCCCATTGACTCATACCTACTCCATGTCCAAAGCCCCGTGTAGTGAAGACAATATTGTCATTTCCGTCGAAAGCAAAGGTGAAATTAGCCGACCTAAGGTTAAATAACTCTCTTATATTGCGGCCGGTTAATACCTTATTGCCCACTTGAATTTGCTCTACACGGCCTCCTTCGCTACGCTTCAATATTTTTATATTATTAGGACTAATGGAAGAGGCACCATATGTATTCTGTACTTTTTCTTTGAATGTATTAAATGATATTGATATGCTCTCGCTCTGGTGAGGGGCCTCATCCTCATACTTGCTTTCCACACTTCGAAGATAAGGGATACTGGAAACAAATACATCTTCAGAATTTTCCGTTTTGCCACCACTTGAGGAATGGTAAAGAGGCTGTTCGACCAGCTCTCCTTCGTAAAACATAACTTCTCCCATTGTTGTTGCAACGGCATCTTTAATTTTAGGCCAAGAGTTTTTGATCCAGTCGCGGCCTTTTAGCTCTAATAGCTCCTGTTCGGATCTATAAACCTGGCAGTGGGTACCATCACAAAGGGGAGCTTCGGGATGATCAGCCGAGTTCCCGAATTTTTCACCCCTTACAACTTTTGAGAGGGCATAGGTACGTGCAGCTACTGCCTGGGCCTTGAGTGCTTCAAATTCAAATGAAGAGGGCATTTCGCCCGCCACCACACCTGCCACGTATTCTTCAAGGTCCAGGGTAACAGTCCCTCCTGTTTTATGTAGATAAACTTTGATGGGAATGTCTATGCTCAAATGTTCGACATCTGGAATATCTTCGTTATTTACAATTGTAATCAAAACTAAGGGCAGTATGATTAGAGAAAAGATGACAAATACAAAAATGGCAGAAGATATCAGTAACTTATCTTCATGCTTTTTTAATAGTGATCCTATTTTCCTGCTGTAACGCTTCATGTCCCCTCCAATATATATAGCTTCATACTATATATATTATGAGGGTTGTCTAATTCTATGCTAATTATGTATCAGATTATACGTTCTGATCCGTTATAAATATTCATTCTGTTTGATCTTACAAAACCGCATACGATAGTATTATATTTCTTTGCCATCTCAACAGTTTTTTTGGAAGGTGCAGAGCGGGAAACAATTGCAGGAATACCTGCAGCCACTATTTTATCAAACATGTCGCTGGGTAGACGGCCGCTGGTCATGATATAGCATTGGCTCATATCTATATCGTTAAGTAGACCCATCCCTAATATTTTATCTATTGCACAATGTCTGCTTAGATCTTCTACGAAATATAGCAGATCGGATCCCTTGCATAGGGCAGCGCTGTGCAGGGCTCCTGTATCGCGAAAGTTTTCACTTCCGGGAATAAACTTTTCAGCCGCAGCCATTATGTCGGTTGCCTTACATACATAGTCTGGATTTCTATTAGGTTCAACACTGTGATGAGTGCCAGGGGCCAGTGTGACCTCAGCTGTATTTGTTTCTTGGTCTATCTTAAGACTTTTAACATCGTCTTTAGACGATATGATCTTTCCCGCCAATAGATGGCCATAAACCAAAGCTTCTGTAGATTCAGGGCTATAGTATAGATTTATTAGAGGTTTGCCATCAACAATAATGTTGATGAATGCATCGTTTATGACTTTGTCGCTTGTATCAAATCTCTTATTTGATTCAATTTTGGTCACATTATCGATTTCTTTTACTAACATTTCGCACCTCGTTTAAAATAATTGATTAGAAAATCTGCAATTTCTTTGTAATTATTAATATCTAGCACAACTTCTACATCGTCAATGGCTTCTTTAGAGTCGGTGGCAACGGCTATAAAAGTGTCGTCTACTTCTAAACGTCTTTCACTTGCACCCTTTCTATATACCTCAATTTTTGGGAAACTACTTCCTTTATACCCTTCAATAATTACAAAGTCAACATCGTCCTTTACCATATCTACCAGCTGTTCAAGTGCGGCTTCAGCTTCAGTAGATTTGATTAAGGCAATCTTTGACTTTGATGATATTAACACTGTATCTGCTCCCGCCTGCCTATGCTTCCATGTATCCTTGCCTTCCTGATCGATTTCAAAATCGTGGGCATCGTGTTTTATAGTTGCAATGCGATAGCCCCTTGACTTTAATTCTTTGACAATGCCTACGATAAGGGTGGTTTTTCCCACATTGGAATTGCTGGCTAGAACATTTACTACAAATGCCATAGTTATACCTCGCTATAATTCTATAACAGTTACTCTGTCTCCTATATCAAACCTAGTAAATGGTTTTACCTCTAGAATCGCATTTGTTTTAAGCAGAGTAAGGAGCCTTCCGGGCTGTTGGCTAACATTTCCTAAATAGACTTTTTTGATACCATCTTCTTCAACTGTTTTTACCCTTATGAACCTGCGCTTCTTAGAAGGATTATCAAAGGGTTCAGCCATGGTTGCAACTATCCTTTTCTCTTGGCTTCTATTTAATCCATAGTATTTATCCAGCATGGGATTCATCATGAGCTCGAATGTAGTAGCCATAGCTAGGGGATTACCTGAAAGACCTAAAAGGATGCTATTATCCTTAATTGCACCAAACATAGGAGAACCTGGCTTTAAATTAACCTGCCAGAACAAGATATCATAGCCTGCCTTAACAGCGGCCTCCCTCATAAGGTCCTTTTCGCCTACGGACACTCCGCCTGTAGTTACTATAAAGTCGCACTCTTTTGAAGCCTGCTCAAGTGCGCCTACAATTTCATCCATGTCATCCTTAATGTTGTTATAAAGCCTGGGCTGAGCTCCTAATTCCAAGAGCCTGGAGTAGATAAAATAGGAGTTGCCGTTGTAGATATGCCCTGGAAGAAGCTCTGTATCAAGCTCCTGCAGTTCATTGCCCGATGACATTATTCCAACCACAGCTTTTTTGTATACCAATACTTTGGATAGACCTAGGGAGGCTATACCCATGATATCGGCAGAATTAAGCACCTTGGTTTTTTTAACTACCCGGGCACCTGTTTCGATATCTTCCCCTTTATATACATAGTTATCATAAGGCTTGTGTTTAACATGTACATTAACAAATTCACCGTTGGTATCAGTATCCTCTTGCCTTACAATGCAGTTGGCCCCTTCAGGTATAGGTGCACCTGTCATTATTCTGACTGCGGTTCCTTCTGTTACCTGATGTTGGCTGACATCTCCTGCATAGATCTTGTCAATAATCTTTAATTTGCCCGGTATATCTTCAGCCCTGACAGCATAGCCGTCTAAAGGCGATCTATCAAAAGGTGGATAATGTTGATTGGAGATTATATCTTCAGCCAGCACCCTGCCCACTGCATCTAATATTGATATGCTTTCTGTCTTGGCTTTTTGAACTTTGTCAGATAAAAGTTCCTGTGCCTTTTCCAGTTCTATCATTTTATCCTCCATTTTATTTTGATTTAAAACCTATAATATCACAAGATCAAGCTTTATTATACAGCATTTTGGTAATTTAAAAAATATTGGGTATATATTTGATATGAGATAATACATTTGTGTCAAAAAAGTATAAAAAAAGAAAGGCCTCTGATATAATGTTTTTCAACTTCAAAAACAAATATTGGAAGGAGAC
>JAAYHT010000047.1 GCA_012735285.1 Clostridiales bacterium
GCTTCAATGAACTACCTACTTCTATCCAAGATTCACTTTCAATAATTGTCAAAGGTGTCCGCAATATACCCGGTATTTCATTTCAAAAACAAGATAATGAGAGATATATTAAGTACGTCGGCAATGTAGGACAGAATCTCATTGAATCAATCTTTACTTTTGTTGAGTATAATTCTATTCCCGTAACTCAAATTGTTGAGGATTATAACAGAGGTAATGAAACAGAAGGATTTATTAACCTAGGTTGGAGGGGATGGGAAGGAGATCTGCCTACTTTAATAACTAGAGTCTGCCCAGGTTCCTCTGATAATAATGAAAAAGTAATAGCATATTACAATGAAGCAGTAGCAACTTCCACTCTTCGGCAACTGCCCTTAGTAAGCTATTACCATGATGACCCGCGAGTAGATAAGTTCAGGGGCACTGCACTTACGGGAGTGCAGCCATATATGGGAAATGAGATAGCAGGCTTAAGCGGCAAGATCATATTTTCAGATTTTGTCCAACAAAACACAAGTCCTCCTAGAGGGGTTTTAGCCTACACTGACATAATGTCCTCCTGCAAATTAAATGATTTTGGAATAATTGAACCAAGTTACGATTTTGGCTCCAGACCTGCCTTTTACGTAAGTTTAGGTACAAATAGGAATTCGAGCAGAGTATTTTTAGGGGTTTATGCCTCACCAAACGTAACTGATTTTAACCAAGGTTCCGTCTTTGAAATAGTGCCATAGCTCAAGGAATAAACCTTGAGCTAATTATTTACTGCAATATATAGCTAGCGCATCACGTAGGAATTCAGCGCACCCGACAGCTAATTTATCATAATATTCGGTGAAGCGGGGATCGCTGACATACATCTCAGCAAGTTGCTTGTGAGCTTCTTTACTGTAATCAGACCAGAAGAAACCCAGCCATTTTTTATGCAGGTCGCAGGCTTTTTGAGCAAGCTGGCTTGACGGGTCTCCTTGTTTACATGCCTCTTTTAATGTTTCATTTAACTTAGCAGTCAGCTTTTCCAATTCCTCATAATCTTCTTTGCTCATATTCATAACCTTTTCATAGGAACTCTCAACACTTTTATCACCATATTTCGCCCTTATCTCTTCACCATACTTCTCCTCATTTTCATCGACCATCTTTTTTAAAAAGCCTTCAAATTTTTCCTTGTCGCTCATTACTATTTCACCTCTCTCGGCCTTTATCGATTTCTCAACATTTCTAATTAACATATCAAGCTGTTTGCGCTTTGCAAGAAGATTAGATAAATGATTTTCAAGTGCCCTTTCTCTATCAAAATCCTTTGTAGCTAAAATATTTTTTATTTCCTCTAATGGAACTCCTAACTCTCGGTAAAATAGGATTTGTTGGAGCCTATCTACCTCTTTTTGTCCGTATATACGATAGCCGCTGGAGCTAATACGAACAGGTTTAAGCAATTCTATCTGATCGTAATAACGCAATGTTCTTGTAGTTATTCCTGAAATCTTAGCAAGTTTGCTAATACTGTATTCTATTTACTCACCCCATCTTCCAAGGCCATTATAGAGCTTTACGTAAGGTCAATGTCACTAGTATTATAAATAAATTAACCCTGTAATCTGTGACTACAGGGTTACAGACTGTCGACAAAGTCCGCTTTTTCAAGCGGATTTTTGTTATGTAGAAGCTTGTAAACCAGATAAAAAATTGGTACAATAAGTCATAGAAATATTGAAATTCCAGGGCTTTAGGAGGATTTA